>JACZYI010000052.1 GCA_022571175.1 Pseudomonadota bacterium | reverse complement strand
CGTGAAAATCTCCATCCTGAGAGCGCCTGAGGGTGTTTCATATCGTGAGCGAAGAGACCGGGGTAGGGCATCCACATCCACCAGCGATGGAAAAAGCGCTGCTTTTAATTTTTCCAGAGCATCGGGAAAGAGAGTAAGCAGAGCGTGATCAAGTTTAGCCATATTTTCCGGAGTCCCTGAAAAAATCTTGAGCAGGGCAGAAAGCCGCCGTCCCGATTCCAGAAGGCGAGGGTCTGTGGTCTGAACCGTGAGGCTATCCAGGGCCGAGACAAGCCTGCTGATTGCTTGTGTTTTTTCTTCCACCGAAGGCGGTGCCAGGGGAGGCAAGTCCAATAACACCGGTGTCAGAAAAAGGGCGGTGGTATCAATGATATCCAGCTTGTCGGTTTGGTTTTTTGGAATAAAACTTTGCAGCCAAACCACCTGATCCACCTGCGCAAGTGCTTCCAGACCATGTTCCATCTTCCTTGCCTCAGCCTCATTACTGACAATCACTTGCGCGGCATAGGGGGATTTCTCTGCCTCCTGAAGAACATCCAGAAAGGCCTTGACCGATTCAGTGGTTGGATCCTTCAATTTGATAGGGTCAAAATCAAACGTCACCTGAGGTACCAGCAACAGCGCAAATACACCGGCTGCCAGACCCGACAGGGTCATCCATCGACCGTGGCGAGCAAACAGGCCCCTTTCAGCTTGCCCGGTCGCGATTTCATCCGGTTTTACCGATTTAAGCGGCATGAGCATCAGAATGGCTGGCAACAGGGTCAGCGAGGTAAAAAGCGATATGAACATGCCGGTACCTGAAATTATGCCCAATTGTGCCAGTCCCACATATGAAGTGGGTGCAAAGGCGAAGAAGGCTAAAGCAGTTGTGGGCGCACAAATGGCAAGCGGGCCTCCCACCTTCACGCCGGTATCCCTGAGGGCTTGTTTGGTTGATTTGCCTGCGGCCAATTCTTCCCGGTAGCGGAGGACAAAATGTATGGCAAAATCGATCCCGAGACCGATAAATAAAACCGCGAAGGCGATCGATATAATGTTGAAATAGCCAATGGCAAATATGGCAAATGCAGCGGTCCAGACAAGTCCCGTGGTCAAGGTCACCAGAGAAGCAACCACCAGACGGATGGACCTGATTCCAAACCCGAGCACCATCGCCACCAATATGAGTGAAAGGGTGCCAGCGAGTGCTGCACCTTCTGATACGGATTTCATCTCGTCGGCACCAAGAGCCATTTTGCCAGTGATTCTTATTCGGGTTCCGGGAAAATCATTTTCAAGTCCAGCCGACCATTTTCTTGCCAAGTCCAGTGCCGGACGTGCTGGCTGAAGCCGGCTGAAATCAGGGACCGGCTGCACCATGATAAGTCGACGCAAGGCGCTGTCTTTTTCCTGCTCCGGGTTAAACAGGGCTGCCCAGGACAATTTTGCATCCGGGTAATGGTCCAGGTCTTCCGCCACTTGGGAAATGCGCTCAAAAATATCCACCAGTTGCGCTGCGGGAATATCTCTGCTGGTACTTTCCTCGGCAGCGGCAGAGAGAATATCAAACAGTCCCCGGAGACTTGGGTCTTCCGAGAGGGCAGTCAGTACCGGCTGGGCGTCAGCCAATCGGTTGGACAAGGCCACAAGTTCGCCCAGATTCAAATATAAAAGTCCATTCTGATCATAAAAGTCACCAAAACCGGGCGCATAAGGATTTTTGAAAAGATCGGACCTGGTGGTGATAGCCTCAAGAAAGGCTGCAGTTGCGGCAATGGTTTCCTCGACAGTAGGTCCGTCAATGACGATGAGAAAACTGCTCTGAAGTTGAGGAAAAGCAGCATTGAAGGCACTATAAGTCTGACGGAAGGCCAGATCAGGGTCGATCATTTGTTCGGTATCAGTATTGATAGAGAAATTTCGGACCGTGTAAATACCAAGCAACAGGGTTATGACAAACGCAGCAAAAACCACGAACCCGGCATGACGAATTGACAAATCCAGCCATTTATTCAGGAATGAAGCCATATGACTGATCGCACTATCCTCAAAAATTTAGCCCGCTGTGGGCGAAAGGCTGAAAAGCTGCAGTTTCATTTTGGTCGTATTAAGGCAATATTTGGAACTTTGGTTATAGCCACGCTTGTTAATTTTATGATCCTAGTGGACCCTATCATCGCGCTGACGTCAACGCCCGTTGACGCGATTGAAGATTTTCATGCTGAACTTTTATCCGTTATGAAAGCGGCCGATGATTTGGCATTTGCAGGACGGCAAGATCGGTTGAAAGATTATGTGGAAAAGCTCTATGACAGCCGTTTTATGTCAAGGGCAGCCTCGGGCTCCCAATGGTCCGGTTTTTCAGAGGATCAAAAAGAGAAATTGGCCGAAACATTTCGCGCTTTTACGCTGGCGAATTATGCCTCCCGTTTTGACGGCTATTCGGGGCAGCGTTTTATTACCACAGGCACTCGAGACGTGCGTGGCGGCAGGGTTTTTGTCAGAACCGAATTGATCAAAACCGATGGCGAAGCGATCAGGATTGACTATCTGATGAGGGAACGCGGCGGACGCTGGTGGATTATTGATGTTTTTCTGGATGGTACACTCTCGGAAGTGGCTCTGAGGCGTTCTGAATTTACGCCAATTCTCCGCGATCAAGGTTTCGACGGGCTGATCACCATGCTAAGGAATAAAATTGCTGACCTGGCGGGGGTAGCAGAATAGAAAAACCCGTGTGAACCCCCGTCACCAGAGAGGAAATCAGGCAAGGAGAATAAAGTGAAGCGGCAATTGTCGCATCCCCTGAGCGGTGCCAATCCCCTGACTTTGTTATCCGTTCTCCTGCGAAACGGCCCCCTACCCATGGCCTCATGGCCAGTTATAATGGCAATCCTTGGAGCCAGCTTGCTGCGCCAGCCATTTTCGGCGCTGGAAAAGGCTTACGTAGGTTTTCGTCGCAATGCCGTGGCGCCCGTCAGAGCCCCCATATTCATCATTGGTCATTGGCGGAGCGGAACCACCCATCTCTATAATGTCATGAGCCAGTCACCCCAGTTTGCCACTGTCTCGCCCTTTGCCACGGCCCTGCCCTGGGATTTTCTTTTGCTGGCGCGCTGGATGAGGGGATTGCTCAAAAAAGCACTGCCCAGTGATCGTTTTATTGATCAAATTCCGGTGCATGAGGATTCGCCACAGGAAGATGAAATCGGTCTGGCCAATATGACGCCGACATCCTTTTATCATGCCCTTTATTTCCCCAGGAAATTTCATCGGAATTTTGACGCGGGGCTGTTTTTTGAAGGGGTAGAACCACACGAAGTTGGTGAATGGCGTCGCCTGCTTCGATATTATTATCTGAAGCTGCAGCTAGCTTTTCCCGAACGAAGATTACTCATCAAAAACCCGGTCTATACCGCCAGGGTATCCCTGCTGACATCCATGTGGCCGGAGGCAAAGTTCATTCATATCCATCGCAATCCGTATAAGGTCTTTTTTTCCATGCGGAATTTTTATCAAAAATTATTTGAGCGGTTTGCCTTGCAAGCCTGGGATCATATTAATCTGGATGAACATATCCTTTCAACCTATGAACGGATGATGGCTGAATTTGATGTGGATAGCAAAAATCTGAGATCAAATCAGCTGATTCACATGAAATTTGATGATTTTCAGACTGATCCGGTTGGTGAACTCAAACATATCTATGATCGCTTCGATTTGTCAGGATTTGACCAGGATAAACAGGCCTTTCAGAGCTATTTGAAATCGATAAAAGGCTACAAGAAAAACAGCTATGAGTTTCCGCTGGAAGACTTGGAAAAAGTTGCCCAGAGGTGGAAGCCATATATTGATCGATGGGGCTATGAGCCTCCGATCGAGGAGTAAGGTAGATGGGGAGGAAGTCAAAATTTTATCTGTTATTCCTGGGCGGCTTGCTTGTTCTTAGTGCCGGAGCGGTTCTGACCGCATTGAACAGTCATCTTATTGGCTGGAGCGATGCGGGAGAGAAGAGCTGCCGTGCCTATGCCCTGGTTATCGAGGGCACCGATACCCGGGTTGAAGGGGCGGAAGATATCGAGATCGATTGGGGCCGGGGGCTCGCTTATATTTCTGCCTATAACCGCATCAAGGTAGAGGATGAGATTGCGGCCGGTGGCCCGGTTTACACCACCGGCGGGCTTTATCGTCTTGATTTGAACCAACTGGATTTAAGCTCTGATACCATCGAGGTTCGGGATGTTCTTCTGGATTTCAAGGATCGTGGAAATTTGAGACCTCATGGCATTTCTCTGTGGCGGATGAATGACCTGGTAACCAGCCTGTTCTTCGTCAATCGAAGATATGAAACTATTGACGGCGAAATATTGCTGAAGCCGACCATTGAGGTCTTCGATATTATAGACGGCATTCTTGTGCAGCGGTCATCCGATGGCACCCTAAGCGATGATCGGCTTTGCGGCCCCAATGATTTAACCGCTGTCGGGCCTAACCGGTTTTTTGTCACTAACGATCATGGTGTATGCGGAGGTGCCGGAGAATTCTGGGAGGAACTACTGGGGCAGAAAAAATCCTTTGTCATGTATTATAACGGCACCGAATTTTCCGTGGTTGCTGATGGCATCGCATATGCCAATGGCATTGCACTGGTGGTGGCAAAGGAGCCGGATGGCCATGATCTGTTGCTGGTCTCTGCAACCCGTGAAACTGCCGTCCATATTTATGATGTCTCTCAACTCGAGGAGACGGGCAGCCTTGCACATGTCGGTCAAATTGAAACAGGCATAAGTCCGGATAATATTACGCTGGATTCAACCGGGCATATCTATATTGCGGGATTTCCAAACATCTACAGATTTGCTGCCTTTCGTGATGACTGGTTTGGCATTGAGCATGTGCCTTCTGCCGCGTTGGCATATATGAATGGTATTTTATCACCGCCGGTAAAATATTTTGCCAACAAAGGGGGTCTTCTCACAGGAGCGACCGTAGCGAATGGGTTCGGAGACTTGAGGATGGTAATGTCAGGCTTTGACCATAAGTTGGTTATCTGTCAAAGCGGATAAGCAGAGCTGAGTAAACCAAAGCCGAGCGAGAGCTGATAATGGATGAAAAACGCATCGCTGAGCCCGTTTTGGTCACCGGTGGGGCAGGATTTATTGGTGGACATTTGGTGCATCAGCTCGCCCGGGCTGGTCTGGAAGTGCGGCTGCTGGATATTCGCCCACCAGTAAACAAACTTCAGAGCAATGTTAAGGTCACTGTGGCCTCCATTCTTGATGAGGATGTTTTGGCCAGCCTGATGAGCGGCGTGGGCACGCTTTTTCACTGTGCGGCGCAAGCTGCGCTTTGGGTCCGGGATAAAGATTTATACGAAAGAATCAATGTGGAAGGCACTTCCCGGGTTTTGCATGCGGCAGCCTCAGCTAAGGTAGGGCGAATTGTCTGCACCTCCACCGAGACCATTTTGAAAGGCTGGAATGACAGCTCGGCAGGCGTTATCAGCGAAGATCTGCCGACCGTTACCCTGGATAATATGGCTGGTCCCTATACCCGCTCCAAATGGAAGGCGGCTGAGCTGGTCAGGAAAGCAGTAGACTCTGGTTTGCCGGTGGTGAGTGTTTATCCCACTATTCCGGTCGGTCCGGGTGACCGGTCACTGACGGCACCGACCGTGATGATCCGTGATTTTGTATCAGGAGCAACTCCGGCCTATCTGGAGACGTGTTTTAATTATGTGAATGTTGAAGATGTGGCCCGAGGTCATATTCTTGCGGCTGCCAATGGCCATGTGGGCGAGGGGTATATTCTTGGTGGTGTCAATCTTGGCTTCACCGAGTTTCTGGATCTTTTGAACACTGTTACGGGCCAGCCTATGCCCGAGAAAAAGATTCCATATGCTTTGGCCAGAGCCTTTGCTGGTCTGTCTGAATTTGGGTCACGAATATCCGGCCAACCCCCAAAGGCAAGCGTTGAGGGGGTTCGGCTGGCTAAATATGATTCCATCGTCACTATTGCCAAGGCTCGCAGTCAACTTGGGTATGCACCGGGAAACCTGCAGGCGGCGCTGGCGAAATCCGTCAGCTGGTTGCAGGATGAGGGGTTGCTGGAAATGCACTTTCTTGGCAAACAGGGTGAGTGAACCAGAATATTGCGATCGGTGGGGACAAACGGATTAAAGTTGGGTCAAGCCAATGATGATATTGAGATCAGTAGAAGAAAGTGATCTGGAACAGCTATTAGAGCTGGCCGGAGCTGCTGGTCAGGGAATGACCACTTTGCCCACAAGCGAAGGGGCGCTGGTGAAGCGGATAAAGTGGTCCCTGGAAAGCTTTGCCGCGGAAGTATCGCAGCCCGGTGAGGAATATTATTTTCTGACTCTTGAGGATACGAAAACCGGGCGGTTGGCCGGTACATCCGCCATTTTTGCCTCGGTCGGTACTTCAATTCCCTTTTATAATTACAAGCTCTTGAAACTGACGCAAGTCTCCAAAAAACCTGAACTGAAAGTGGAGACCGAGCTTTTGACGCTGGCTAATGATTATGCCGGTGCTACCGAGCTGGGCACGCTTTTTCTGCATCCTGATTATCGGGGCGGTGGCAATGGTAAATTACTGTCCCGGGGGCGTTATCTTTTGATCGCCAACAATCCCGCACGTTTTGCCGAAACCGTCATGGCCGAACTCAGGGGGTGGGTTAACGAGGAAGGGGAATCTCCTTTCTGGAACGCACTGGGAAAACATTTTTTCGGCTTGTCTTTTGCCGAAGCTGATCGCATAAATGGTCTCGGTAATTATCAGTTTATCGCCGATCTTATGCCTAAATTCCCTATATATACTAATCTGTTACCCAAAGAAGCCCAGGAGGTTATCGGCAAGCCGCATGAGAATACTGCCCCGGCCAAGGCGCTGCTTGAACGGGAGGGGTTTCGCTACCGGGGGGCGGTTGATATTTTTGACGCCGGGCCGTGCCTTGAGGCAGCCAGGGATGAAATACATACGGTCCGCCAATGCCGAAAATTTGAGGCTCATCTGGTAGATGAAGTGATGGAGGGTGAAAAATGTCTGGTTGCCACCCGATCGCTTGAAAATTTCAAGGTAGCTCAAATCACTGTCCACCAAACCGCATTGGCAATTCTGGATATTTCGCGCCGGGTCGCGGATGAGATGGGCATCAGGGAGGGCGATACGGTTATCAGGGCAGCAGAGCGTAAATCATGAGCAAGCCCGGCAACCATATGGGCGGAAAATGGTGCGTGGGTGGTGGTGATACCCTGACCTCCATAAACCCGGCAAACGATGAAATTGTCTGGCAGGGTGCGACTGCAAATGATGGTGATGTAGAGGAGGCCGTATCATCGGCTGAGGGCGCATTCGAGAAATGGTCACATCAACCATTTGAGGATCGCGCAGATATAATCAGGAAATTTGGAGCGCTGGTAACGTCCGAAAAAGACCGGTTGGCAAGCCTGATCTCAGAGGAAATGGGCAAGCCGCTCTGGGATTCAAGGGGTGAAATAAGTGCCGTCTCCGCCAAGATTGATTTGTCCCTTCGGGCATATGGGGAACGCACCGGGCAAGATGAGCAGGTGACCGGGCAGGTTCGTTCCTCACTCTCACACCGACCGTTGGGGGTGTTAGCGGTTTTTGGGCCTTTCAATTTTCCAGCCCATCTACCGAACGGTCATGTGGTTCCCGCCCTGCTGGCCGGTAATTGCATTGTCTACAAGCCGAGCGAATTGACACCTGCCATAGCCATCGAAATGGTCAGGCTCTGGGAGCAGGCGGGCTTGCCGTCGGGTGTCCTTAATCTGGTTCAGGGATCGCGAACTACGGGCGAAGCTCTGGTTGCTCAGAGGGCTATCAACGGCGTGCTCTTTACGGGTAGTGCTGCCACCGGGCGCATGATCGCGCAAAAACTGGCCGACCGCCCGGAGGTGATTTTGGCACTGGAGCTGGGGGGCAACAACCCCTTAATTGTTGACCGGGTAGCGGACCTGAACGCGGCAGCAAAAATAACACTGCAGTCTGCTTTCATAACCTCTGGTCAGCGATGCACCTGCGCCCGTCGCCTTGTGGTTCCCCGGGGTGATGAGGGGGATAAATTTCTGAGCATTTTGGCGGCGCTCATGGAGAAAATACGAATTGGTGGCTGGGACGAGCAGCCAGAGCCCTTTATGGGTCCAATGGTTTCAAAAGCTGTAGCGTCACAAGTCTTTGATAAATATGAAAAAATGTTAAAAGCGGGCGCGGTTTCTCTCCGGACACTGACGCGGCTTGGCGAGAATACAGCTTATCTTTCACCGGGGCTGATTGATGTATCTGAGATGAGCCCCCGAGAAGATGAGGAAATTTTTGGCCCCCTCCATCAGGTGATCCGGGTGGAGAATTTCAGAGCCGCGATTGAAGAAGCAAATACCACGCGCTTTGGTTTGGCCGCCGGGCTTTTGAGCGACGAGAAGGAACAATATGAATCCTTTCGCGGCCAGGTGAGAGCCGGCATTCTCAGTTGGAACAGGCCATTGACGGGTGCCTCGGGTGCACGGCCCTTTGGTGGACTTGGTGCATCGGGCAATCATCGGCCAGGCGCTTTTTATGCCGCTGACTATTGTGCCGATCCGGTTGCTAGTCTTGAGGATATTGGTGGCACTGCGCGATTTGACCAGCCACTTCCGGGGATGGACGGTTGAAAACAATAGAAGCCAATTTTGATGGACTGGTTGGCCCCACCCATAATTATGGTGGCCTGAGTTTTGGCAATCTGGCATCGGCCAAACATGCAAACCAGACCTCAAATCCGAAAGCTGCAGCCAAAGAAGGTCTGCGCAAAATGAAGCTCATGATGGAACTGGGTATGGTGCAAGGCATTTTGCCACCCCATGATCGGCCCCATATCCCCACACTCAAATCCTTGGGCTACGGCGGGAGTGACGCGGAAATCATTGAAAAGGTTGCGAAAACCGCGCCTGGACTTCTGAACAATGTGTCCGCTGCCGCTGCCATGTGGACGGCCAATGCGGCCACGGTATCACCCAGTGCCGACAGTGCTGATGGCCGTGTGCATTTTACTCCCGCCAATCTCGCCACCATGTTTCACCGGGCAATCGAGCCGCCCGTCACCGGGAGAATTTTGAAATCAGTTTTTGCGGATGAGAAATTTTTTTCTCATCACAACTGGCTTCAAGGCGGACTTCATGCCGGGGACGAAGGGGCCGCAAACCACAATCGTTTTTGTACCTCCTATGGTGCCAGGGGAGTTGAGCTTTTTGTCTATGGCAAAGCGACTTTTGAGGGTAGCGCAGGCCCGGAAGATTTTCCCGCACGCCAGAGGCTGGAAGCCTCCAGGGCTGTTGCCGAGCACCACGGCCTCAAACCTGACCGGGTGTTATTTGTGCAGCAAAACCCACTCGCCATTAACGCCGGTGCTTTTCACAATGATGTGGTTGCAGTGGCGAACAAACATGTTTTTTTCTATCATGAACTGGCTTTTGAAGACCCTGAAATGCTGGAAGAAAACTTAAGAAAATGCGCATCCGACATTTCCTTTGAATTTATCAAAGTAGCCGCCGCTGATGTGTCCTTGAAGGATGCCATATCATCCTATCTTTTTAATTCTCAACTTATCTCCCCAGCGGGTGAAGATAAAATGACCTTGATCATGCCTGAAAACTCCCGCGATATTTCGAGCACCAAACATTATCTGGAGGAATTGATCGCAGGAGATAATGCCATTGATACTGTCAAATATATTGATGTGCGCCAATCCATGCAAAACGGCGGAGGTCCGGCCTGCTTGCGTTTGCGTGTAGTTTTAAGTGAGGAAGAACTGGCTGCGGTCAATCCCAGGTCGATTTTAACCGAAGACCTTCATGACCAGCTCAATAAATGGGTCGATCGGCATTATCGTGACCGGCTAATTCCTGCTGACCTGGCAGACCCAAAACTGCTGGAGGAAGGCCGTACCGCCCTTGATGAGCTGAGCGGTCTGCTCGGTCTCGGATCAATCTATGACTTCCAGCGCGATGTGGATTGATCATTCATATCTGAGCGCCAAAATCGGATTTGCTCTGGCGGCACGGATGGCATGAAAGGAAACCGTCAATACCGCGGCCCCGAAAGCCAGCACAGCTGTGATCAAAAACAGAGTAGGCGTTAATGTTGCCCGGTCGGCGAAGAAATCGAGATAGGCGCTTGCGCCCAGATAGCCAAGCGGTGAGGCCAGCACAATCGCGATCACCACTGGCCTTGAGAATTGCCAGACCAGCAGACGTACAATGGCTGCAACCGAACCACCCATG
>JACZYI010000243.1 GCA_022571175.1 Pseudomonadota bacterium | reverse complement strand
GGATGGCCGCAACGGGGATATAGAGCATGTTCCGATCTTATAGAATCATTTGACCGGGATTATTTTGTCTCCTGGCAAGGCGCGCTTCGAAGAGCGATGCGGCTTGCATCGCGCGGCGCGGCGCGCCTACCCGAATGAACTCCCATGGCCCATCAAATGGTCCTATAAGATCGGAACAGGCTCTAGTTCGTGTGGGGGGAAGAGAACAGATGTACAATTGCCATGGATTTGGATGCCCGCCGAAAACATGTGGAGGATGTGGCCAGCCTGGCCGAATGATTGTTCTCCTTCAAAGCGCCGTTGATATATTTTCCGCCGCCGTCGAGCCTCTATTGGAGACTTTGAATCCCACCGCTTCAGAAATATGATCAGCCAGTTTGCTGGAGGATACAGGCTTGGTCAGGACGGATGTTACGCCCAGTTGTTTCGAGACATCGTGAAGGAAGGGATACTGGTCGCCAGTCAGGATCAGCACGGGAATTTTTCGCAGATGCCCGCTTTTAGAAAGCCGAAGCTTGTTGCAAAACTCAAGACCGTCCATGCCATCCATATGGAGATCAAATATCACCACATCCGGCATTCTATAAGTGGAGGATTGAAGTTTTGAGAGGACCTCCGATCCGTCGCAAGCTTCCATAATCTGGCAAATTCCGGTTTTCCTCAAAAGGTCTCTCAATATGGTGCGCATGGTTTTCTGATCATCAATGACAAGCACACTTAATATGGATAAATCAAACACGAGCATCTCCTTTAAAATCACCCGGCACGGCAACACAATCGTTCCCGTCACACGACCTGATTTCCGCTGGTGCCTGTATTGCACGGGGTGTTCCGGAGACGTCGCTGAATTGCGCCAAACCCGCTTTTAGCTGATTGCGCAGAAACGCATGAAGCCAGAAACCAAAATACCTTCTTTTCTGTTTCTAAAAAAGTTAGCTGTTATTAAATATTGAGCTAAATCACCGGCTCATAAGTCTGGGCAAGAAAACTGTCAGCAAGAACAAGAGAGTAGCCGTGCGTTGCTTCTTGACCGGACCGCTTGACCCGGTGAGTTCCTGGGCGTAAATCATGTTCTGGGACCAGATGGCTGGATGGCCGCCGCCGGATAAATCCGGGGGAGGAAAGTCCGGGCTCCACGGAAACAGGGTGGCGGGTAACGCCCGCCGGGAGTAATCCTAGGGAAAGTGCAGCAGAGAGCAGACCGCCGATGGCCCTTCGGGGCACAGGCAAGGGTGAAAGGGTGCGGTAAGAGCGCACCGCGTTTCTGGTAACAGCGACGGCATTGTAAACCCCACCCGGAGCAAGACCAAATAGGGACGATATAGGGCCGGTTTCCGGGTCATCGTCCGGGTAGGTCGCTTGAGCCCGTTGGCAACATCGGGCCTAGATGAATGGTCATCACCGCCTTCGGGCGTGTACAGAACCCGGCTTAGAGGCCATCTGGTCCCATTTTGCCATGAAAGCAACGCTGTTATTTGCTGAGCAGGGATCCGTTGCGGGCATCGACCTGCACCGTAAAACGCTTGTTGACCATATACCGGTCACCGGCCAAGACCGAGACATTCCAAACCCAGGCGTTATTGTTAAAGGTCGTATGTCCGGTGCGGGCAGAAAAGGCTGATTGCCCCATCCGGGTATAACCCATCCCTCTCAGATAATGTTCCACAATCTGACGGGCCTCATATTTGGAGATGCGTTGCCTTATTCTTCCATCGCTATTGGCATCCTGCATGCCATCGGCGGAGACTGACGTTACAGGCATTGAGGTAATGGCGAGCGCCAATATGGTTGCCGCAAAGATATTCTTTTTCTTATTCATGATTTAATCCTCGCTCGGTGTCGAAGTTAACAGATACTATTCCTCAACACTTTGACCTCAATCTATTACTGGCCCGTAACCAGTTGATATTATCGATGACCCGATCAATGATCAAATCACATGATGGCGATTTTGAGTGGCTAATGTACGTGCTATAGCCCGCTCCGATCTTCAGGACTTGGGACTGATATTTTATGCCACACATTAAAACACTCCGACCCTGCCTTTTGGGCCTGATGGCCCTGCTTGGTGCCATGACGGCATCTGCTGGCGGCGCCAGGGCAGGCGGACTTGAAACCTACGGTGATATCACGCGCTTTGCGCTAACAGGAGTGGCCGCTCTGAGTTCGGCTGCCAAGGAGGATAAAAAAGGACTGTTTCAACTGGGCGCAACTGTGGTGGTCAGCTACGGCGTCACCTTCGGTCTGAAGCGCGCGGTCGATAACACCAGGCCCAATGGGGGAAAATATTCTTTTCCCTCAGGTCATATGACCAACGCCATGGCCGGGGCTTCCTACCTTCATTATCGCTATGGCTGGAAATATGGCCTTCCGGCCTACGCGGCGGCGAGCATGGTTGGCATTGCTCGCATCAAAGGCAATTTTCATCGCTGGGAAGATATTCTGGGGGCGGCAATGGTTGCGAATTTAACCGCCTTTCTGATGACCGATAAACTGAACAATAACATTAGCCTTATGCCGGTTTTTGATGCGCGCAAGAAAAATTTTGGACTCCTGGCCAGCATGCGGTTTTGAGTATCAAAGATT
Organism: Pseudomonadota bacterium; assembly: GCA_022571175.1. Classification (GTDB taxonomy): domain Bacteria; phylum Pseudomonadota; class Alphaproteobacteria; order Sphingomonadales; family SMXR01; genus JACZYI01. The sequence continues at coordinate 23 of JACZYI010000243.1, read as the reverse complement.
AGAGAGGGGTAAAGCGTGGCCTT
>JACZYI010000242.1 GCA_022571175.1 Pseudomonadota bacterium | reverse complement strand
GTGACTGGCGTCGCCATCGGTCATCCACACATAGAGGAGTGTTTCCGGCCTAGAAGCTTCCGGCTCTTCCTCCGTGCCACAGGCGCCGAGAAGTGCGACGATCAGTACAACCATCAGTGAGGCCAGCCTGTGTTTGTAGTCTTGTGGTTCCATTCCCCCACTCCCCCTTAAAACCAACTTTTTGCCAAGACCCTTTTTTAGCCCCGAAGCGCCTCTGTATATCCTTGGGGGTGGGCGCTGTATAGAATATTTCCGCTACGCAAGCGCATGAGGTATCTAAAAATATCTTTTCACAATCGAAAAGCAGGTATAGCATCTTGGCACTGATTGATAGTCTGACAACCTGGGGAGGTGACAGATGAGACTTTCAAATCCTACATTCAAGATTATCGCGATGGTTCTGCTCGGGTTTTTTGCAGTGACCGGCATGTCCAGCGCCGCTCATGCCCAGGTACCCGCCGGTTGTGTAGCCAACTGTGGTGGTGCCCCTGCCAGCACTCCCGACCCAACCGATCCCACGATCGGGAGCGGATTTCCTTCTTTAATCCCGGAAGAGGATTTTTATTTTCCCACAATTTCGACCTCGGGCGCCGTGACCCTGGTGAAACCCGATGGCCAGAGTTATTCAGGCCAGATGATTGCAAATATTCGCATCAGCCCGGGAGACCGGCTGATAACGGGCGTTTCAGGTAGTGTGCGCCTTACAATTGTTGACGGCAGCATCATACGCCTTCAGGCCAATACCGAGATTGTTCTGGACGCGTACGAAATCTATGATGTGGCAACCCTGGGCCCGGTGCGACGATATACCATCGGGCTGGTCAAGGGCATATTTAACTGGGTTTCCAATTTCGAAAGAAGCCAGCGCAAATCAAGGGTGACAATCAAAACCCAGGTCGCGCATACTGCCGTAAGGGGAACCGAATTTGAGATGGAAGCAACGCCCTGGGGCTCGGGCTACATCAAACTCTTTTCGGGAGAACTCGAAATCACACCATTCGGCGGATCACCCTACATTCTCTATGCCGGGCAAATGGTAAGCTATGAGAATTTTAAGGATTATGGACCCGCCGTGACACTCGCCTCCTATTCGGGAGGGAGTTCCAGTGATTAGTCGTTTCTCTAAAGTATGGAAGCTGGTTCTAAGCTTGACTGCGTTGGCATTATTACTTGGTTCTGCCAGCCAGGAAAACGCTTCGGCATCGACACAATCTTCACCTTTTTCAGCGCTATATTTCGAACCCACCTCAGGACAGACGGGTTACCATATGGTTTCTGATATATGGCTTGATGAATGGAATTCACCTGGTGGCAAGGGCTGCAAATGGACAGCACTGTCAAAAATCTCCAAAGGCAATCTACCTCCTGGCCTAGAATTTGATGCCGGAATAGCCCGCTTTGAAGGCACTCCTAGGCAGGCCGGGAGATGGTCCGTTTCAGTGTCTTTTTCAGATATCCACTGCACTGACGGTCGGGACCAAAGTATTTACGGGCCTGTGACAGTGCGGATAAATTTCAACATCAAACCCTGATTTGGCACCACACAGCAAGGGGACGTGCGATCAGAAAGTATATTTTGAGACTTGGCATTAGCACAGCAGCACTGCTCCTGTTCGCGGGATATTATGGAAGTGCTTTTGACGCGATTGCGCAAGACGACACACCCCAAAACGCGGAGAAGCGGTGCACATCAGATGAATGCTTGCCCACCGAAGGGGCTAAAACAGACAGGGTTAGAACAAAATTCTTGGGCCCTAATGGTACAGAAAACATGACTACGGCGGCACAGGGCACGCCCTTTTCGAACGTTTTCTATCGTGATACTGATACGTTGCAGGCAGGTTATCATTTTTGGGTGGGGCCTCAACTTTACCATTGGGATGCTCCTGGTGGCAAAGGATGTGGTGGCGATTTTCATTTTTCCGAAGCGAGTTTTTCGGGCACTATGCCACCGGGTCTGGAATTCCTGAGCTTTAACGGGACTATAGAGGGCACACCGAGGCAAGCTGGTCGCTGGCGTATTACAGTAGCTCTCCCAAATATTCAATGCGTGCAGGGCCCCGACCAATCGAATTACGGGATGCGATATGTTAACGTAAATTTTAACATCAAACCCTGAGATGAGTGGGGTGGTCTTGTTTGAGACGGATGGGGCGATATGGCGAATAGCTATTTTTCAAAATTATTGAAAATGGCCAAAAGTGTTTTAGCCCTGTCCCTGCTCGTAGGTTCCGGGACATTCGCAACTGCACAAACATTTAAGAGGGGTACGCCCTTTAAGTCTATCGAATATTATGGCTACTCGGGGAAGGTGGGGCATCACATGACTATCTATCCTTCGCTTCTGAATACCTTGTCACCTGATGGAAACGGCTGTTCATGGACTTTTTCAGATGCGGCTCTTGGTAGCAGCCAGATCCCACCAGGCCTGGAATTTAACAGCAGTACCGCCCGCCTGGAAGGCACACCACGGCAGCCGGGACGATGGACGGTGACCGTGTTTTTTTATGACGTACATTGTACCGAAGGCTCCGACCAGTCCAATTATGGCAACACGAAAGGCACAGCGTATATTTCCATACAGCCCTAAATAATTGTTGTTGCCCCCCTTACCCTACTTATTTTTTGGTCGAC
>JACZYI010000051.1 GCA_022571175.1 Pseudomonadota bacterium | reverse complement strand
GGGTGAGAGGGGGGCTTTTGGCGCGGTCAAAGTCATTTCAGTATCCAAACTTTGCTTGTCAGAGTAAAATATGCCAATTGCGAACAGTCCTACAATCAGGGCAACGCCCCACTTCCAGGAGTTTTGCATCGAATCACCTCCTTGAATATTTTGTTTCGCATCTAAAGCTAAAATACCCAACTGAGCAAGATCATTGACTAGGTTCTTGAACCCGCTACCATCGCCGCCAAATTTAAGGTCATAGACTTAGGAAAATAATTTTATGGCGAGCAACGAAATAGCAGATCGACTCTTCCGCTTCCGGGCCCATCTTGATGAGTTGGGTCTCGACGGATTTATCGTGCCACTCACCGATGAGCATCAAAGTGAGTATGTGGCTGATTACGCCAAACGTCTGGCCTGGCTTACCGGATTCACTGGCTCTGCCGGGCACGCGATCATTCTGAAAGAGAAGGCAGCTGTTTTTTCTGATGGACGCTACACCCTTCAACTGGATGCTCAGGTGGATGGCGCAGTTTTTGAGAAGCTGCACAGTATCAAAGAGCCTCCGCTTACCTGGCTTGCCACCAATGTGGGGGAGGGCGACAAGATCGGTTATGATCCTTTTCTTCACACCATCGAAAACCTGCAACAAACAGAGAGCGCTCTTCAAGGCAAAAAGGCTCACGTCAAACCGGTAACACCAAACCCCATCGACGCGGTCTGGAACGACCAGCCGGGTGAACCCAACCGGGCCGTGGTTGCTCACGGGCTGGAATATGCAGGAAAATCGTCCGAAGACAAAAGGTCTGAACTGGCCGAGGGGTTAAAGAAAAAAGCAGCCGATGCGGCAGTCATTACGGCGCTTGATTCCATCGCCTGGCTGTTCAATATCCGGAGCGGTGATGTGTTACATACGCCTGTATCCCTTGCTTTTGCCCTGCTGAATTCCGACGGCTCTGCGGTTCTTTTCCTGGATGAGTCCAAGTCTTCAAGCGATTTGAAGGCGCATTTGGGAAATCGCGTAGAGCTGCGTTCAAAGGAGGTCTTTTTGTCCGGCCTTGAAGCACTGGGTGAAAATGGTCGATCGGTTTTGGTGGATCCTGCATCTGCTTCTGCGGCCATTTTTCAAAGTCTTGAAGATGCGGGCGCGAATATAATTAAAGACGCTGACCCTTGTGCCCTGCCCAAGGCCAAAAAGAATGATGTGGAAATCAGCGGAACCAAGAGGGCGCATGTGAGAGATGGGGCCACCGTAACCAAAATCCTTCGCTGGATTGACGAACGGGCTGCAGAGGGAGGCTTGAGCGAGTTGGATGTGGTCGCCAAGCTCAGGGAATTTCGGGGGCAAAACGACAAATTCCAGGACTTGAGCTTTGATACAATTGCCGGCGCGGGCCCCAATGGTGCGGTCATCCATTACCGGGTGAACGAAGAAACCAATCGTAAGCTCGAAAAGGACAGTGTATTTCTGATGGACTCCGGCGCTCAATATCTGGACGGAACCACTGACATCACGCGCACAATGGCCATCGGAAGCGCCCCGATCGAAGCCCGAGATCGCTTTACTCGCGTGCTTAAGGGCCATATTGCTTTGGCCACAGCAGTCTTTCCCGAGGGAACCACAGGCCCCCAGCTCGATAGTTTCGCACGCCGACCCCTATGGGAGGCTGGCCTCGATTATGATCATGGCACTGGACATGGCGTGGGATCTTATTTGGCAGTGCATGAGGGTCCTGGACGAATAGCCTCTGTTCCAAATAGCATCGCTCTTGAGCCGGGCATGATTTATTCAAACGAACCCGGCTATTACAAACCCGGAGCCTATGGCATTCGCATTGAAAATCTGGTGGTGGTGATAAAGCTGGTTATGGAGTCCGAACAGCCCATGCTCGGGTTTGAAACCATTACTATGGCCCCCATTGACCGGAACATGATTTTGCCGGAATTGCTGAATGAGGATGAGCGGGGCTGGCTGAACACCTATCATGCCCAGGTTCGTGAAAGCCTGTCGCCCACGCTCAAAGGCGAGGATCTGGCCTGGCTCAAAGCAGCCACCGAACCAATTGGATAATCTGCTGCTTGCAGAGCAAGCAGACGAAAACTATAATTTGATCATGGCGTCTACTCATCAGACATTTAAAGCCAATCAGCTTGGTCGGGATTTTATCATTGGGGATCTCCACGGAATGTGGGATGCGCTCCAGGAAAAGCTCAGGCAGCATGCATTTGACAAGAGCGTTGATCGTCTGTTTTCGGTGGGGGATCTTATTGACCGCGGACCAGAGTCAGAAAACTGCTTGCGTCTTCTGCTCGAACCCTGGTTCCATTCTGTCATCGGCAACCATGAAGACTTGATGCTTGATGCCGATTATTCGGGCGATCCTCAGAGATGGTATCAGATGGGTGGAGAGTGGGCGATAAATTTGCCCCCGGAGAAGCTTGCAGAATTGAGAGCTTTGGCGGAGACCATGCCGGTGACAATGACAATAGAATGCGCCGATGGGCGACATGTGGGCATTTGCCACGCTGAGTACGGGTTTCGGAACTGGAAAAAAGCTGAAAAAGGCAAGTTTTCAAAGAATGCTCGCCACAAGTTGATCTGGGGGCGAGGCATAATATCGGCGGGCAAAAAGCGAAAAACCAGGAATATTGATCTCACAATCCATGGTCACACTCCAATTCCAGAAAGAGAGCGACTGGGCAATGCACTTTTTATTGATACCGGATGCGTCTATAACGGCACTCTTAGTTTATTGACTCTGGAAGAGGCTCTGGGTCCAGCATCCGTTTAGCGGTTGGTATCACTTTATTCACTGTGTCCTGTGCGCCTGAGGCAACGGAAGGTCAGCCATATGTCTCCACCATCCATGATCAGGGAGAAAGACGCCCGATTTCACCATCATACTCCAGTGATAATTCCTGATTAAATTCTTTCAGGAATATTTTTATTTTACCCCGACTGGATTTCATTTCAATAATGACGGGAATGAACTGCCCGCTGTCTAAGGTTGGAACCAGCCAAATCTGGATCGTTCGTATCTCAATTTCATCTTCATCACTATTTTTATCATCGTCTCCATCCCGCAAGTAGCCGGCAGTCTGCTGGCCAGTAAATATACAGAGGTAAGCCGGACCTTCATAAATGGTCCGGCGCCGCTTTTTAACCTTGCCGGGCGTGGCATCGCATGTGAGCTGGTAGGCCATGGACTGGAGGCCATCGAAGCTGGTCATCTGTCCTGAAGGATTTTCGTCCCTGGTGTCATTGGCGGCGTTGGTAATAAGATTCCAGGGGTCGCTAATGGCGTAGATTATCAAAGATAGCGGATCAAGCGCATGTTGTAATTCCTCAGGCACTGGCTCACGGTCGAGCCAGTCTTCCGGCATGTCTATGACGATTTCGCTCGGTGTGCCATCGCTGTTATAGCTTATACGCCGGAGATAATAATCTTCATCCCACTGTCCTTCACTTTCATATTTCTCGGGAAAAAGGGTAGCATTTTTACCCAGGCGGCCTTCTGATGAAGCCACAATCCTGCCATCGACAAACAGTTTCAGGAGCCCCCGCGTTCTCATGGTTATGGCTTGAGAGTAATGGTCATCGCTGATCTCAGAGCGGCTATCGATTGTCATTATTCTCAGTCCCTTCCAATGTACATCGTAGGAAGCGATCAGAAGAGTATCAGGCTGGCTCTGGCTTATGGTGGCGCTTGAAAACAGAAAAAGACCAAGCACCATCAGGGTGCAAAATGGCATGGTTTTGGAATGATTGATCACGGATTAATTGTCCTGCTGTGGTTTTGAGATCAAGAATAATTGGTTTTGCCTGTTAAATCACTCCGTGCTTGGTTTTTCCAGTGGAAAACTATTGATCGTGTCAAAAAAATATGTGCATCTGGCCGGCTTTGCGAACATAATAATGATGCAAAAAATGGCTGATCAATGACCACAAACCAAAATACGGCATGGATTTGGACGAGAGTGCGACGACATGCGGGAATGCTGCTGCCGCTTGCCTGGCCTTCCATGTTGTCTCGTGTGGGCCTGGTGGTTCTTGGAACGGTTGATACCATTATGGTAGGTCAGTTTTCCACGCAGGAACTCGCCTATCTGAGTCTGGGAAACGGCACCTTTTTTATGATTATTCTGATGATTACCATCAGTTTGTTGTTGGGAATCCTTGTGTTTACTGCCGAGGCCTATGGTCGGGAGGACTATAAAGCCTGCGGCAGAATTTTTCACCGCAGCCTGCCAGTAGTCGCGGTGCTGGGTCTGCTGACCGCTTTGATCTGTATTCCGGGCGAGACTTATTTTCTGCTCTCGGGACAGACTGAGGAACTTTCCCGGCAGGGTGGTCGTGTGATGATGATCCTGGGATTTGGTCTGCCCGGGCATGTTATCTTTGCGCTTGCCATTTTCTTCATGGAGGGAATAGCACGTCCGAAACCGGTCATGTATGGCATGCTGGCAGTCAATATTGCCAATGTGGGCCTGAATTATGTTTTGATATTTGGTGCTTTCGGCCTTCCCGCGCTTGGTGCAGAGGGCTCCGCCTGGGCCACTACCATTTTGCGTTGGCTGCTGGCGGGATGGGTGCTGCTGTATCTTTTTAAATCACCGACTTTCGCGAAATTTGACCTTTGGAGTGGCATCACTACGCCCTGGAAAGAGTGGAGAGGTCAAAGGCATCTGGGATATGCCTCAGCGGTTGGCATGGGGGCTGAAGTCTCCGCTTTTGCCGCTCTCAATTTGTTTTCTGGTTGGCTCGGTGTCGTTCATCTGGCTGCCTTTGGCATTGCGTTTAATTTGATGACCATACCTTTTATGCTGGCTTTGGGCATTGGAAGTGCAACCGCCGTTCGGGTTGGGATAGCACGATCCCGGGGTGATTATCTTGACCGGGCCATTGCCGGATGGACGGGAATAGTTGCGGGTATGATTCTGCTGGCTTTTATTGGTGCCGCCATCGTCATTTTTGTGCGCCCCGTACTGGCACTTTATACCAGTGATCCGGTTTTGGTCACAGTCGCTTTACCCCTGTTCCTTTTGACGGGATATGTGCTCATATTCGATGGTGGTCAGGCCATCGTCGCTAATGCCCTTCGCGGGCTGGGCGAGACATGGGTGCCGATGGGGATACAGGTTTTTTCATATTTTGGTATTATGATTCCCCTAAGTTACTTTCTGGCCTTTCCAATGGCACATGGTACGGTTGGTTTGTTTGAAGCTACTATTATTGCCAGTATTGTATCGGTTGTACTGCAGGGCATCAGATTTCAGCGAAAAGCTATCGGTGGATAATTTGGCCACTGATAAACAAGGGACTCAAGCCGGTATATGCAAAGGCGTTTCAAAAACTGGTTGAAAAGCTCCACTCGCATCGGCCTCGCCGGGCTTTGTGCCTCCGCTTTGCTCGCCACCTCAACCCCGGTGGTCAAGGCAGATCTTTTTGACAGTTTTGACACCGCCATCGATACCATCGCCACGGGTTTCGATTTTATCTGGCCAGAATATCTTGAGCTCAAGGATTTTAATGTCCGATTGGGTTTTGGTTTGGGCAGTATGCCGGATTATTTAGGGTCAAATAATTACCGCTTTCTGGTGGTGCCCCTTATCGATGTTCGCTACAAAAATCTGATTGCTATGCAAGGGACAAAAATTCGTTATAATTTTCTTCGCCATAAAAATTTTCGGGCCGGACCTCTGGTTAATCTGCTTTTTGGCAGAAATGAAAGCCGCAATGATATCCTGACCGGACTGGGCTCAATTTCTGATACCTTTCAAGTAGGGGCTTTCGTGGAAGGTAATTTCCCGTCCGGATTTATTTTTTCAGCAGATATTCGTAAGGCTTTGGGTGCCGGGCAGGGCACCACTGTAAGACTGGTTCTGGCTCAGGGCATCTACAAGTCCGATAAAATGATGTTGGCTGTGGTGGGCTGGTTTGATTGGGGTTCTGGAAGGCATAATCAAACAAATTTTGGTATTTCTGCCAGTCAGGCGGCTAATTCAACCTTGCAGGGATATGCTGCCGGGGCAGGCCTGAATAATTTTGGCATCAATCTGGTGGCCCGGCAAACTTTGTCAGATCGTTGGCGGGTAGAAAGCATCGTTGGTTATGGCCGTATTCTCGGTGACGCTTCAGATAGTCCGCTTGTTGCCGGTGCCGGCAGTTCCCATCAGGGTTTGGCGGGCGTTGGTCTCAGATATTCCTTTTAGATCGGGATTGATCCACTATAAATGGACGCTCCGACATTCAATCTGAGAGGCGGTTAATGCCCCGTTTCACTTTAACCCAAATTTTTTTAGAGAAAACGCTAGAGGAATTGAGCGCGCGTGACCCGGATATCAGGGCCGCAGTCAAGTTTGCCGGTTGCCCTGAGGAACGCCGAAATCCTGGGGGATTTCCGGTGCTGGTTCGCATAATTGTGGCACAGCAGTTATCGATAAAGGCGGCGGCTACCATTAGTCAGCGCCTTCATGATGCAGTGGGAGACCCTTTTACGCCTGAGAGCCTGGCCATGCTCGAGATTGAGGATATCCGTGCCGTTGGCCTCTCGCGTCAAAAAGCAGGATATTGTAAAGGTCTGGCTGAGGCCATCACCCAGGGTCATCTGGATGTAGCTGCCTTGGTCCATATGCCTGATGAGGAAGTCATTGAGGCAATTACGGCAATGAAAGGGTTTGGGCGCTGGAGTGCTCAGATGTATCTGCTTTCGTCTTTGGGGCGTCCAGATGTCTGGCCGACGGATGATTTGGGAATATGTATTGGTGTGCAAAAATTAAAATCTTTGCCCAACCGCCCGGATAAACTACAAATGGAAGCCATAGCCGAATCCTGGCGACCACACCGCGGTGTGGTGGCAATATTTTTATGGCATTATCTGGATGCCCTAAAGGGTTTATAAGGCAAAGCAGAAGATGGGGGGCTGCTATGGCTTTAGCGATTGAATCATTTTTTCACCAAGAGACCAATACCATCAGCCATCTGATTTGGGATGAAGACAGCCGGGACGCTGCCATTATTGATCCGGTTCTTGATTTCGAGTCAGCTTCAGGAGCCACCAGCACTGAGTTTGCTGATTTGCAAATCAAGGTTGCGAGGGACAAAAATTTGAATGTGATTTTCTGCCTGGAAACCCACATCCATGCAGATCATTTGACAGCCGCTCAATATTTGAAGGAAACCTTCGGCCTCAAAGTCGGCATCGGAAGCGGTGTAACAGAAGTGCAAAAAACATTCGGTAAAATTTTTAATGCCGAGCCAGAATTTTTAATGGATGGCAGCCAGTTTGATCTTCTTTTTGAAGATGGCGAAATATTGCTACTGGGCAGCATTAAAATTTCCATCCTGCAAGTGCCCGGGCATACGCCTTCCTGCTGCTGTTTTGTTGTTGAAGATAACGCCTTCGTAGGGGACACCATTTTCATGCCCGATGTGGGCACGTCCAGATGTGATTTTCCCGGAGGCGATGCACGCCAGCTCTACGCCTCAATTCAGCGGATTTTATCACTGCCCGATGACACCAGGCTTTATATTTGTCATGACTATGGATGCAGTGGCCGGGAGATAGCCTGGCAAACCACGGTTGGGGATGAGAAAAGGAACAACATTCATATCCGAAACGGCATCAGCGAAGATGACTATCTCGAAATCCGCAAAATACAAGACACAGCCCTTTGCATGCCAAAGCTGATTTTACCCTCAGTGCAGGTTAATATGCGGGCAGGAGAGTTTCCACCAGTTGAAGACAATGGCGTTGCTTTTCTAAAATTGCCGCTGAACTGTTTTTGAAGGAATTGACTTGAATGATTGAATTTAAATCTTTGGATGAGAGCTTCTTTGCTGCATCCCAAATAGATGCACAAGATATTGCGCGAGCAGCTGCGGAGGGATTTGAAGCCGTCGTCTCCTTTCGGCCCGATGGTGAAGATTCCGATCAGCCCGATGCTGATCTGGTTGCCTCCTGGGCTGCAGATCAGGGCCTTGGTTTTCATTGCCTTCCGCTCGTTCCCGGGCAGATGACGCAAGACCACATTCTTGGCCTCAAGAATATCATCGATAATGTGGAGGGGCAGGTGTTGGGTTTTTGCCGTTCGGGCATGCGAGCAGCCATTATGTGGGCTTTGGTGCGCTCAGCGGAAGCCAAAATGGATGAGGAAAATATATTAATATCATCGCAGAAAGCAGGTTATGACCTCACTAATGTGGCAGCCCTGGTAAGCGATGTCAGAGGATCGCTTCAATCCTGACCACCAACAATAATAACGTGATAACGAATGGGACCATGGGCACCCAGATACAGAACCTGCTCAATATCTCCGGTTCTTGAGGGTCCGGTAACGAGATTAATAGTTGGGGCCATGGCGCCCGAGCCATATTTGTTTCGTAATTTTTTCCAGAGTCCTTCAAATCCACCCACAATATCTTCCTTTTCCAGAACCATGATGTTGGTTGCGGGCGCAAAGGCCAGAAGGGGCGATGAATTCGGGCCTGAAACCTGTGCCACCGTGCCGGTTTCCGCCAGACCGGCAAAACCGATTGAGACCCCCACTTCCACCTGGCGGTCTCCGGTCCCGCTGTTAAACTCAATTCCGCTCCAATCCAGTGTGGTCAATCTTTCATCCGGAACAGTAGTGACTTTAGGGGCCAGATTATGCTGTCTCAAAAACTGGGCAATGGCCTTGGGGACAAGAGACCAGCCCTCCACTTGATCAAAACTCCCCGCCGCTTTGATTACCCCTTCCCTAAATCGATCACCCAAAGTGCCTGGTTCCTCAATCGCAATCGAGGGGACCGGTGGTGCGCTTGCTGGTGGCGGTTGCAAAGTTTCCCCGCTCAACCGGTTCAGAGAGCTGCGAATTTTGCCAAAAATGAGCGCGCGGTCATCATTCATTGTCATGCCCTTCCGATTTTCGCCAAAGCTCGGTAAATTTTCCACCCTCCGGTGCCGGAAAATCCTTATGCATTGTCCATTCATGGACCAGGGGTAGCCGTCGAATCAGTCCTTTTTTTGAGAGCAATTTTAATGCGTGGATACCAGCCCGCATCACCAATCCATAAATTGTGGGCCGGGCTGCAAGCCATGCCCAGAGCCTGATGATCGTGCGCTCTTTTACAGGCGTCAGAGCCTGGCGGTAGGTTTCTTCCCGCCAATGTCGCAACAGCTCGGGAATTGGGATACGCACGGGGCAAACATCGCCACAGGCACCGCAAAGCGTTGAGGCATGGGGTAAATGTCGAGCCGAATCCAAACCCAGGAAGGATGGGCTCAGGATAGCGCCGATTGGTCCGGGATAAACCCAACCATAAGCATGACCACCCACCGCTCCATAAACCGGACAGTGATTCATACAGGCACCACAGCGAATACAGCGAAGCATCTCCCGGGTCTCTTCGGCCAGAGCCTGACTGCGTTTTCCATCTACAAGAACCACATGGAATGAGGGGTCTTGATAGAGGTCATTTGGCCCGCTCACCAAGGTGACATAGCTGGTCATGGCCTGACCGGTGGCTGATCGTGCCAGCACCCGCAGCATGGCACCAAGATCCTCAAGATTTGGCACAATTTTCTCGATTCCCGTCACAGCGATATGATGCTTGGGGATCAATCTGCAAAGATCGGCATTGCCTTCATTGGTGACGATGGCGATTGATCCGGTTTCAGCCACAAGAAAATTGGCTCCGGAAATGCATAGCTCGGATGCGAAGAATTTATCCCTAAGCACGCCCCGGGCTTCGCGAACCAGTTTGGCACCCCGGTCATCACTGGCTTCTAATTTGTCTGTGCCATGAACGTCACTAAAGAGCTCTGCGATTTCATCTTCGGACATATGCAGCGCAGGACCAATAATGTGGCTGGGTGTTTCTCCTGCAATCTGAATAATATATTCGCCCAAATCTGTCTCGGTCACTTCAATCCCGACCGCTTCCAGAGCATGGTTAAGCTCAATCTCCTCGGTCACCATCGATTTGGATTTTGTCACCTTGGTCGCTTCGTGTTTTTGACAGAGCGCCACCACAATTTCCTGCGCCCGAGCCCCATCCCGGGCATAATGTACCTGACCGCCATTGCGTTTTACATTGGTTTCAAATTGTTCCAGATAATAATCAAGATTATCCAGAACGCGTTTTTTGATATCGGTGGCAGCTTCGCATAATTCGTCAAATTCGGGCAGGGCCTGGACTGCTTTGGCGCGCTTTTCCCGGAATTCGCCCGAAGTGGACCCCATTGCCTTTTGCAGGGCCTCATTTTTCAAGGCAGTTTTGGCCTGCTCTGGAAATCCCTGCACGGTCCTGTTCATTCTTGCCGCCCTCCATCCGGGCCGCTGTTCGTGTTTGGACCCTCTCCGATTGCGGGCTTGTCCGACCCGGCCAAAAGCTCGGCAATATGTCTGACTTCAAGCGCGATACCCTGGCGCGACAGGGTTCCCTTCAGGCTCATCAAACAACCGAGGTCGGCTCCGGTTAGCAAATCCGGATCATTTGAAATCAGGTCAGCAACTTTTT
>JACZYI010000241.1 GCA_022571175.1 Pseudomonadota bacterium | reverse complement strand
CAAGTATTTCAGGTCCCACGAAGACAGGACCTTTGATCTGGCTTTTATCTCAGCCCTTTTGACATCGAGAAAGGTTGCGACAAATGCCTCACCAAGACCTTGCCGAAATGTGTCACAACCCTCCAGAGCTTCAAGGCTGGCATGGATGTGTAGCGGCAGGCCGTTGGTCGTCAAGCCATAGGCAGACCCGGTTACAGGCTCAGAGGGCTTCAGGCCCTCAATCATGCCCAGATATCCACAGAACAAAGATGCTCCAATTGCCAGATAGGGATTTGTATCGGCACCGGCGATACGGTTCTCAAGCCGACGTGATGCCCGCCCGCTGGTAGGCACGCGCAGGCCAACAGAGCGGTTTTCTACTCCCCAATGTGTATTCACCGGTGAACTTAAATTGCTCCCCAGACGCAAATAGGAATTCGAATAAGGGGCAAAAAACAGCATTGCCGCTGTTGCATATTTTTGTAGTCCGGCGATATGCGCTCTAAATAATTCAGTGTCATTTCCACCCTCGTCAGCAAAAACATTCAGCCCCGTTTCTGCATCAACAACACTTTGATGGATATGCATGGCATTGCCGAAATCACCGGGATAAGGCTTGGCCATAAAACTGGCATAGAGATTGTGCTGTATGGCCGCCCATTTCATTATTCTTTTGAAATGAAACGCGCTGTCAGCCAAGTGTAACGGCTCTCCATGCGCCACATTGAATTCAAACTGGCCCACTCCAGCCTCCTGTACCAGCATATCCACTGGCAGCCCCATGGATTTGCAATAGCGCCGAACGTCATCAAACAAGGGTCCAAACTCGGCCATTCCGTCGATCGAAAGAACACCCTTATCAATGATCCGGCGACCCGATTTGCCGGTCGGTGGCGTGGGCGATTCTGACAGATTATCGAGATTACCTTCCTTGGCCAGCAAGGTAAATTCAAATTCAGGGGCGATGATCGGCTTCCAGCCCTTTTCGGCGTAAAGCGACAATATATTTTTCAATATCTGGCGGGGCGACATGCCGCTCACCGTGCCATCCTGCTTCTTTACATCGCAAATGAAAAATGCAGTCACGCCCTCACACCATGGCACCAGCCCCGCCGTTGCGAGGTCAGGCTCCAGATACACATCTTCTTCAAGGTCAGTTATATATTTGTTGCCAATAAAATCGCAATCAACAGTCATGCCAAAAAGTGATTCCGGCATCCGCAAACCGTCCGTACCCAGTGCTTGGACAAATGTTTTGCAGGGCAATTTCTTTCCGCGGCTGATGCCAGCAAAATCGCTCACAAGAATCTCAACATCCTGAACGTTGTGTTTGTTCAGCCATTGTTCGATTTTCGCATTCTCATTGTTTTTCTGCACGTTGCACCATATTTGTGATCACAAATTAAAGCTAGCTCTTCCTTGCCTGGCACTCAAGCAAAGATCCCTGAATGGCACCTTTTAGTCACTCGCATTGGCATTGGTATTAGCCTTAGTCTCTCGCAGAAAGGAAAGCCAGTTTGACAACTCCAATAAACGACAATGGGCATCCAGCACATCATTTCCAAGAGAATATTCTCGTCGCAGGCCATCTCCATTCTCGTCATGCAATGCCGCTACCAGGTCGGACGCCCACTTTTCCACATGAGCATTATCCTTGCAGATGCCTTCGTCGACCAACAACTGTCCATATCTGCGAATAATGCAGGCGAAATATTCTAGATCAAATTCGGGATGGTATTGCACGCCCCAAAACAGGGATTTTCCCTGCTTGATTTGGATGGCCTGGACTTGGCTCATATCATTTCCCGATAGAACCATCGACCCGGCAGGAAGCTGAACCACATGGTCGAGGTGAACGGTGACGGCATCAAAGACAGGAGGTTTGCCTCTGTACAAGGGATGTGAAAGCCCGTCTTCTGTAATCCGAATGTCACGGGCTATGCCGATCTGCAGGCCCTTGGTATTTGCGACCACCTCGCCTCCGGCTGCAACGACGGCAACTTGCAAACCCCAGCAACTGCCAAATACGCAGGTTCTTTGTGCCAGACAGAGCTTCATGAAATCAATTTGACAATCAACCGCCCGGCTACGGTCATAAATGTTGAGCGCCGAACCAGTCCACGTTATACCATCAAAGACACCCAGCTCATCTGACAGGGGCAGAGCCCCGTTTTCGTCGGCCGGGTAAACTATCGTGCATTCCAGATCATCTGCCAGAGAATTCAGGACGTTTCGGTAAAGATCGCTCTGGGCAATTGAACCTGCATTTAGGGCTTTTTCGCGCAACTCTTTGACATTGCCCTCAACAATCAATATTTTCAGCATCAGTAAAATCCGGGGTTTAAGGTCGCCCTCGCCTTCGATAATGTGATCACAAATTTGCCCACATTTCTTGGCGAAATCAAGAGGATGGGGCAGGAATGCCGATATCCAATCCGGCGAGATCGGTTTTTGGAACAGCAGGGAGAGGGGATAAACTTTGCCCGCCAGCAAGTCAAATAAGAGGGACGAAATTCCGGACCGGAAGATCGCCCACGAAGAGACGTATAAAACGCTCTATTATTCGATCATCACGGGCCATTTCGAGCCAGGCAAGGTGCTGACCATCCGGGGCTTGGCCGAGCAATTGGGTTGCAGCCCGATGCCGGTGCGCGAGG
>JACZYI010000240.1 GCA_022571175.1 Pseudomonadota bacterium | reverse complement strand
ATCTGCCGGCCGCTGGAGCCGCCGGGTTCGCCACCGGATTGGCTGCACGACCTTCTAGAGGAACTTCAGAACCAACCTTCCCATCGTTGGACCGATGCCGACCTGAGCAAGAAAGGCTTAAGTCCCGGCCGGGTCAGGCGCTGGTTTCAGCGGCACTACGGGATGACCTTTCAGGCCTATAGCCGGGCTGAACGGCTGGGGCTGGCTCTGGGAAAAATTACAAATGGTGAATCCGTGATCAAGGCGGCGTTCAATCAAGGTTATGAGTCCTTAAGCGGGTTCAATACGGCCTTCCGGCAAGCGTTGGGCAGGTCGCCGCGTGAGGCGCGAGGGTCACAGCAGGCGTCTGTGGCCCGCCTTTCTACACCATTAGGGCCCATGCTGGCCGCCGCCACTGAGGAGGCACTTTACCTGCTGGAATTTACCGGCCGCAGCATGATTGGGACCCAGCTCAAGGGGCTGACACAACGCCTGGGTTGGACCATAGCACCCGGCATGAACCCGGTTATCGAACAGCTTTCCCAGGAGCTGGCGTCATACTTCGCGGGCACTCTCAAACAGTTTACGGTACCTCTACTCACGCCGGGCACCGAGTTCCAACAAATGGTCTGGGGGGCGCTACGTCAGATTCCTTTTGGTGAGCAGACCACTTACGGCGCGCTGGCCAGGCAGATTGGGCGCCCTTCAGCGGTGCGCGCGGTAGCCGGGGCCATTGGCGACAACCGCATTGCCATCGTTATCCCCTGCCATCGCGTGGTTGGCAGCGACGGGCGGCTGACCGGTTACGGTGGCGGGCTATGGCGCAAAAGACGCCTGCTGGACCTTGAGGGAGCCCAGCTCGGTCTATAAACTTTTTATCCCGGGCGCCGTCACCAGCCCATAATTCGGATGTGGCTGCGCGTCTGTGTGGAACCCGCATTTTACGGGCCAAGGCCCTGCCTCGTAACGCGCCACGATCCATGATGATATTTTCATTGGTAAATCCGCTGAAACCTTGCCATTCTTTACATACCTTGGAACAGCCAGTAATCTCATTTAACTTTTCTAGTAGCTGTTTATAAATAAAAAATGAATAAGGCTAGAAACTTCATCCTGTTATTACTCTTGGCTAGTCCTGATATAGCAGTATTTGGACAAGCTGAAGTGTATACCAACGACCCTGCCAGCGGCACGAGCGATGATTTGTACGCCATTGAGATTTGCGAGAGAGGAATCACTAGCACCCTGGCGTATATTTCTCAAAATGACTCTGCCTGGGGTTTAACACGCGAGGTGAAAAGAAAGGTGCTGAACCACGAGCAAAGGACCGACCTGGTACTAGTGTGGAGCAGTATATTGGATTATTTTGCGCAACTCGATTATGTAATGCAGGCCAATCGAAACTTTTACGTTGAAAAAGATGACGAGGTAATTGCAGAAAAATTCTCAAACTATTACCTGGCGTTTCTAATTCAATACCGCTATGCCCTGGAATTTTTGGATATGGCCGAGAATAATAAGACTATCAATGTCATTCTGAATGAAGCCAATCCTGAGAATGGTTTAGACAAAAATACCTATAAGAAATTCAAGTTCCATTTTTTAAATGTTATGATTGCCACACATTTTGTGGCCCTGAATGCCATCAATATGGAAACAGGGCATAAATACGATGAGCTGCGTGGCCAGAAAATTGATCAGGCCGTAAAATATATATATGGCATGGGCAGAGGGAGAGGCATTCGCCTTACTTTCGCAAACGCATTTAAAATTATGAATGACGCGGCATTCACCTTATGGTACCCTTTTCAGAAGGGTATCGCCGAAGTGATGGCTGATAGGAAGGTGTGGCGCCATGATAAATATCTGATTTCTTCGGAAGACATCGAGGCCATCTCAAAGCAGCTGCAACCGGGCGATATTATCCTGCAACGGCGAGAGTGGGCCCTTACCAATGTGGGTATACCCGGATTCTGGACACATTCAGCGATATTTATTGGATCACCGGATGATAGGCGCAGTCTATTCAGCGGCGATGAGATCAGTCTTTGGGTTAGGGAGCAAGGTGATGAAAGTGGCGATTACGAGCAATTGCTGGAGAAGGCCTATCCTGCCGCTTATGGATCCAGTGTAGCTCCGCCGGGGAGCAAAGACCAGCTGCGGGTAATGGAAGCGCTGAAACCGGGCGTGGTCCTCAAGTCTCTGGAAAAATCATTGACCTGTGACGGTGTCGCTGTCCTGCGGCCGCGCATCTCAAATAGGGAAAAGGCTATTGCTATCTACCGAGCTTTCAGCTACTACGGCCGTCCCTATGATTTCAATTTTGATTTTCAGACAGATTCCAGCATAGTCTGCTCGGAATTAATCTATAAATCATATGAGCCTTCCACGGGATACCAGGGAGTCACTTTTGCGACCATTGAATTAGCCGGCCGGGTAGTGGCTTCGCCAAACCATATGGCCCGCCAGTTTGATCGGCAGTATGGTACGGATCAACAACAGCTGGATTTTGTGCTGTTCTATGATGGACACGAAAAATTGGGCAAGGCCCTCCCGGGCACCATCGATTCATTCAGAGAGAGCTGGGCGCGGCCTGACTGGTACATATTCATTCAGGGAGAAAATTGATTCTCCAGGTCGTGATTACCCGGCATATAATATAC
>JACZYI010000239.1 GCA_022571175.1 Pseudomonadota bacterium | reverse complement strand
GCATTGACAAGGGACAATTGCACTTCCAAAACCATAGCCTCAAGGGCGCACCGGACGAGCTCGACAAAACGCTTCTGGCAAGGGTTGAAACAGGAGAGATTATCGAATTTTGTCCGTCTTTGGCTCCCATCATTTCAGAAATTTCGAAACAGATCGCCGCGCATGGCGGTGCCGCCCTGATTATTGATTATGGCTACAGTGATGATTTGGCGGGAGACAGTTTTCAGGCCGTCAAAAATCACGATTTTGCGAATCCGCTGGAAAACCCTGGAAATGCCGACCTCACCGCCCATGTGAATTTCGCCGCCCTTGCCCGAACCGCGAGCGATGCAGGCGTGAGGGTGGTGGGTCCGGTTACTCAGGCTTCATTTTTGTGCGCCCTGGGCATTGAAGCCCGAGCCATACAATTGAAAGAAATTGCCAACAGCAAACAACAGACAGGGATAGATTCTGCACTGACGCGGTTGACAGGCACGGATCAAATGGGCCGTCTTTTTAAGGTGATGGGCCTGTTGGCATCAGACTTCGAGACTGCGCCTGGCTTTGAAGGGGGGAAGGCGTGAGAAGCGCCGTTACATCCCCTCATTTGGAAGTGGAAGGCATCAGCCACGGGTTTTTCACTCGCCAGGGCGGCGTCTCGGAAGGCGTATATGCCACGGCCAATATGGGCACCGGGTCCAATGATGATCAAGCGCATATTATGGAGAATCGCAAGCGCGCACTCGACCATCTCTGGGACCAGGCAATCGGACTTAATACGCTCTACCAGATTCATTCCTCTGATGTGGTGGTGGCTGAAGTGCCCTGGGATTGGGACAAGGCACCAAGGGCAGACGCCATCATAACCAGAAAGCCGGGCCTAGCGGTTGGTGTATTGACGGCTGATTGCACCCCCATCCTGATGCTGGACCGGCAAGCGGGCGTTGTGGCTGCCGCGCATGCCGGCTGGAAAGGGGCACTCAAAGGCATCATAGGCAAAACCATTGAAGCCATGACAGATCTGGGATGCAGCCGGCAAAATATCCATGCATCCGTTGGACCGGCAATTGCTCAAAAGTCCTATGAAGTGGGACCTGAACTGCGAAAAATATTCCTCGAAACCCAGAGTTCATATGCAAAATTCTTCATTGATGGAAAAGCGGACAGATTTCAACTTGATCTCGAAGCCTTTATCGCTGAGCAACTTTCAAGAGCGGGTATTCAAAATATTGACCGGCTTGTGCTGGATACCTACGCGCTTGAAGATGATTTTTATTCCTATCGTCGTGCCACGCATCGGCATGAGCCGGATTATGGCAGGCAGCTTTCCGCCATTCTTATTTGCTAGATTTTTCTGCCGAAAAACCGCTTCCTGCTGTTCCTTGTTTACACGAGCGAACACAGTTGATATGGGAAGGTCATCGTGATTGCCCTGGACGGGGGTTGGGGTCGAAAATCGGTATTTAAGGACCTGGCTCAGTTCTTGAAGGCGGCTGTGGAGGAAAACTTTCATGAAAGTGTTGGCAGGCAACAGCAATCGACCATTAACCGAGGCGATGGCCACTTACCTCAAAATTCAACTGGCAAAGGTAAGTGTGCGGCGGTTTTCGGATCAGGAAATTTTCCTGGAAATTCATGAAAACATGCGCGGCGAGGACGCTTTTATCGTCCAGTCCACAAGCTTTCCCGCTAATGACCATTTAATGGAATTGCTGATCGGGATTGATGCCCTCAGGCGGGCCTCAGCGCGTCGTATTACTGCCGTTCTGCCCTATTTTGGCTATGCCAGGCAAGACCGGAAACCCGGGCCGAGGACACCTATTTCTGCCAAACTGGTGGCCAATATGATCACCACCGCAGGCGCGGATCGGGTTTTGACCATGGATCTGCACGCCGGACAAATTCAGGGTTTTTTTGACATCCCGACCGACAATCTTTATGCCGCACCGGTGTTGTGCAAAGACCTGGCCAAAAAAGCCAAAAAGGGTAATCTCACCATTGTCTCTCCTGACGTTGGGGGTGTGGTCCGTGCCAGAGCCTATGCCAAGCGGGTCGATGCCCGACTGGCCATTGTTGATAAACGCCGGGAACGCGCCGGACAATCAGAGGTCATGAATATTGTCGGTGATGTCAAAGGACAGGTGTGTGTTCTCGTGGATGATATAGTTGATAGCGCTGGCACCATATGTAATGCGGCTGAAGCCCTGATGTCAGCGGGCGCGGAATCTGTCAGCGCTTTAGTGTCTCACGCCGTTTTATCGGGCGGTGCAGTGGCTCGCGTGGGTGCCTCAGCGCTTGACGAATTAGTCGTCACCGACAGCATATGCGCCACCGAAGCCATGAGGGTTTCCGAGAAAATTCGTACCATTACAATTGCGCCTCTGATTGCCGAAGCCATGAGCCGGATAAGCAAGGAAACTTCGGTCTCCTCCCTGTTCGATTAATCAGTCCATATCACTTGCCAAAAGCAGCGCTCCGCGTTACAAGCTGCGCCCTATAAACAAAGACCTTTCAGCGCACCCCTGGAGGCGGGAAAGGCTCGGCCGGATGTGATAAATTGGCCGGAAATTTTTATGGAGACAAAACATGTCAGATGTTAATTATTTAGCGGTTGAACTCCGCGAACGGGCCGGTAATGGATCCGCTCGTGCATCCCGCAGGTCTGGCCTGGTCCCGGTCGTACTTT
>JACZYI010000050.1 GCA_022571175.1 Pseudomonadota bacterium | reverse complement strand
AATCCAGCACTGGCCAATTACTGGGCGACGGGTCCATCGACTGGTCACGGGGTGAAGCCATATTGGCGCTCACCTGGGCGGTCCTTTATATTCCTGTTGGCCTGATTTCTGCCTACATTATTTGGCGCAGATACAGCCCCAGCGCTAAAGTAAGAAATCACGCCGTCCGCCATGACGGACGGACTCGAAGACAATTGTAATATTGGTAGATATTCAAAGCGCCAGAAACGACGTATCAAAGCCGCATATCCCACTATAGCCCGCTATATCCCGGCATATCCCGGTTCCCAGTTTAACCTCACCCACACAACTCAGATGTATTTCTCCACAAGTTGGTTTCCACGTATAGCGGACCCCCGCAACCAATCTATTGGCGGCTATCTATTTCTCAGATTTTGAGTGCCCGCTCGCGGTTGGGTCACCAAACTTGGTGATTACCCATTGGAATCTCCGATGTTCACTTAAGCTAACATGGGGCTTTTTTGAGCGTAAACATTTTACGTTCGTAAATTGGGATCGACCATTTCTAAAATGGGCGAACCCACTCCCGATGAAATTAATTTCATAGATGCTGTCACTAATGGGTTGACAGTTAATTGGCTAAAAAATAGCAGAAACCATAAGGGTTCAAATGGGGTGACAGTAGTTCCAAAAAGAGGAGTACATATGACTTTTAATCAGGTTGTCACAGGTTCGATCCCTGTCGGGCTCACCATTTTTTTCAAAAATAAGTCCCCGTGCACCATTCCGTATCCTCTGTTAACCTTTTCTTAATTATAATTTAATGGGCTCTGACTTAAAGTGTGATGAACGTGATTCAGGACTTTCCAGGGGGGAGGGTATTGTGCGCGACATGTTGCCTTTGAAGTGCAGAAAATCTTTTGATCTCTGGTGTTATCCACTGGATGTCCTTCCGGATGAGGCCGAGCCCTTTGAGGACATAGTGGAGCTTTGGCGCTCTCGCCGGGGAGACGAGGCCATACCCAGGCGTTCGGCCTTCGACTTTGGCGATTTTATGGGTTGGCATGCCTGGATGGGGCTTTCAAAAGTGGATGACGATGGCGTTTTGTGTTTCGGCTTCGTTGGTGAGGAATTCAAGCGTTGCTTCGGCAAGGGTGTGAAAAGTGGCTCTAGGGCTATTGATGTGGCCGATGAAATCAGTAGCGAGGAGTTTGAGAGATATTTTATCAGGATCATGTCCGAACCTTGTGCCGGGTATTTTACCGGTAAACTCCCGTTTGCGAACAGCTCATTTATACGCGTTAAAATTCTCGATCTACCACTCGCAGACAATGCGGGCCGTCCTCGCCATGTGCTCCACCTGCTGTATATTCAAGATCGGGTGGCACAAGGGAAACACCAGTCTATGAGTATGGCGCAGTGATTCTGATCCGAAACACCAGACCAGGTACTTTTTATGAGGGCAGGCAGTCGGCTGTTAACGGGCTGATCTGCGCGGTGGTCTAGTCATAATCAGCATATGATTTTTCTTCCCGCAAGTCCGAGCCACAGAGCTCATTGATCTCAGCCTTGAGAGCGGCGCGGCGATCATTGGTTTGATAGACCGCCCGGGCGAGCTTGATAAATTCCGGGCCAAAATCCTGGGCGCGTTCGCAGGCGCGAATGTCATTTTCAATGTCCCAGAGTGCCTGGTTCACCTGCTTGAGGCTGGCGGTCAATTCAGACATTTTGTCACTCATGGTGAGCGACTGGCTGAAGGCTGTTTCAAGCACCTCCAGTTCAATCATCACATTGCGGTTTTTATCCTGATCTTCAATGCGCTCGGATTTGATTTGCAAAATGGTAATTTTATCCAACAGCTCGCCAGGTGAAATGTCTACCTTAACCACAGCGGTCAAAGCTTTGCTGTCACTGGTTTGCGACATGTTTTTTTACCTCTCTCACCACCCGTTCCATCACCTCGTCCCAGTCGCCACGGCGGGATTGGCGGAACAATCTTGCGGTTGGATACCACGGGCTATCCTCACGATCCAGCATCCAGCGCCAATCCGCCGGTTTGGACAGTAAAATCCAAAGCGGGGCTGCCAGCGCGCCCGCCAAATGAGCTATGGCGCCGTCCGAGACGATCACCAGGTCCAGAGTCTTGATAATGGCGGCACTGTCCATAAAGGCACCCGCCTCTCCATCCAGCTCATTGCCAAAATCCAGCAGTCCAAAAGGGGATTCAAGAGCGTCAATCTGTTCTGACCCCGGCCCTTTTTGCAGGCTTATGAGTTTCACGCCGGGAATATCTGCGAGGGCACGAAAAGCCTTAAGCGGAATGGACCGTTGCCGGTTCCATTCATAGGCCGGGTTACCGTGCCAGAAAATGCCGATCTTGTATCCCTCCAACTCCGCTAATTTGTCCCGCCAATGTTTGGCCAGGGCCGGGTCAGCGTGCAAGTAAGGCACCTGGGACGGGAAAGAGGAGGCGTCATGGTTAAAATTGCCCGGCAGGCTCATCATGGGCGCATAATAATCAGTTTGGGGCAGCTCCAGGTGCCGCGAAACCAGTTCATCAAGTCCCTCAGCGCGCTGAAAAAGCGCAAGCAGGGGCTTTTGACTTGCCAATATGGTACGGGCCCCCATGGCTTTAAGCTCCCTCGCATAGCGAATAAACTGGATGCTGTCGCCCAGACCCTGCTCGGCATCAATCAATATGGATTTTCCCTCAAGCGGCTCGCCTTGCCATTTGGGAATGCGGTATTTTTCCTTAAATTCCTTTGCCCGCCGCGCCGGTTTTTCTTTTCTTAATCGGGCTTCATGGGCGGACCATCCCCGTTTGAAATCACTGCATGGCAGCAGAGTGCGTGGCTGGTTGCGTCTGCCGGGTCTTGCGGGTTGGCTTTGACAAGCTGGTCAAAGCATGCTTTCGCTTCCTCCGTGCGTCCCAGAAAATTGAGGATATATCCCTTATGGTTCATGACCGAATGATTTTCAGGGCTCTCGGCCAATATCTGCTCGCAGAGCGCGAGCGCCTCATCCAGTTGGTCAAGCTCGGTCAGGCAAACAGCCTTGTTCATCAACGCTTCCGTGTTTTTCGGGGCATGCACCAAGACCGCATCATAGACCCTGAGGGCGTCTTCAAAGCGTTTCAGATTCTGCAGGGTCAAGCCGCGGTTTATCTGAATTTTGGGGTTCGCGGGTTCTTGATCCAGGGCCTGATCGTAGCAGTCCAGTGCTTCTTGGTATCGTTCCTGAGCTTGCAACAGATTTCCCTTCTGGAAATAAAGGGCGGTGGCCGTGGGGCAATGTTCGAGCGCCTGATTATAGCACTCCAGGGCTTCCTCCAGTCTCTTCTCGCTTTTTAAAACCTGGGCCTTGTTTATGGCAGCATCAGGAAAAGCGGGATTAAGCCTGAGCGCGCGATCAAATAGCGACAAGGCTCTTTTCACCTGACCTTTTTGAGCCACAATCGTTGCCAGGTTTGAGATGGCTGCCACCTGATCGGGAAAATTGCCAAGGATTTCCATATACGCCGCTTCGGCTTCATCCAGACGGCCAGCAGTATGGTGTTTTGCGGCGGCTGCCAAAGCTTTATCAGACTTACTTCCTGACACGCTTTTTGACCTCCCCCACCACCCGTTCCATGACTTCTGCCCAATCGCCGCGGATTTTTTGCCTGAATAACCGTGCTGTAGGATACCATGGACTGTCCTCTCGCTCCAGCATCCAGCGCCAGTCAGGGGGGTCAGACAGTAATATCCAGACTGGTGCGGCCAGGGCCCCGGCCAGATGTGTTATGGCGCTATCCGAGGAAACAACCAGGTCCAGAGTCTTGATAATAGCCGCACTGTCCATGAAAGCGCCCGATTTTTCGTCCAGCTCATCACCGAAATCAATCAATTCAAAAGGCGGGTCCAGCTCGGCGATTTCATCGCAGCCCGGCCCTTTTTGCAGGTTTATAAGTGTTACGCCTTTGATTTCAGCCAAAGGTCTGAACGCTTCCAGCGGAACAGACCGCATGTTGTTCAAGATATAATCGGGGCTGCCATGCCAGAAAATTCCGATTTTATATCCTTTAATTCCCGCCAGCTTATTCCGCCACTTCTCTTCCAGGTCTGGATCCACATGAATATAAGGCACGTCTGCGGGAATGCTGTCTTCCGTATCTGCAAGGGCGTTGGGAATACTCATGAATGGTGTATAGAAGTCCACCTCCGGCAAGGTGCCATCACTGGGAACCAGATAATCAATACCCTCAACATGACTGAGCAGAGGAAAAAGCACGGTTTGAGGTATGACCACCGTACAGGCTCCCTTTTCCTGTAAAAATTTTGCATAACGAATGAATTGAATGCTGTCGCCCAGGCCCTGTTCCGCATCGATCAGAATGGTTTTACCGGTGAGCGGCTCACCTTCCCACTTGGGTATTTTTTCCGTCTCAGCCAGGATTTTGGCGCGTTTGGCAGGCTTTTCCTTTTTGAGGCGAGATTCATGGGCTTTCCAGCCGCCTTTAAAATCGCCGGTAAGCAAGGCCAACATAGCCCAACTGTATTCAGCCTCATGCTCTTCCTCTCTGAATGCCGCAAGGGCCTTGTAGCAGGATTTGGCTTCCTCGATGCGTCCCAGGAAAGTTAGAACAAATGCCTTGTTCTGGAGTACCGAATTATTGCTAGGGTCTATGTCCGCTATCCGGTCATAGACATCCATGGTTTCTTCAAATCGGTCTTTGGCGGTGAGGGCTATGGCTTTGTTTTTCAGGGCATCGAGAAAATCAGGTTTAATTCTGAGCGCGCGATCAAAAAGTGACAAGGCTTTTTTCACCTGACCCTTTTGCGCCACGATCGTCGCCAGGTTTGAAATGGCCGCCACCTGATCGGGAAAATTCCTAAGAATGGCAAGATATGCCGCCTCGGCTTCATCAAAACGGCCATCCGCGTGATGTTGCACCGCTTTGGCCAATAGCCGATTAAGATCAGGTTTATGGCGGGTCTCTTCAGACATTCGGCGCCATATGGGTTTTATTTTGTGCTACCTTCACGGCCGTAAATATCCTCAAAGCGTTCGATATCATCTTCCCCAAAATAAGTTCCTGACTGTATTTCAATAATTTCCAGTGGCGCATCGCCGGGGTTTTCAAGGGCGTGCACGGTCCCTGCCGGGATATAGGTCGATTCATTCTCACCCAGGTTAAAAACCTCATCGTCACGCGTCACCCGGGCGGTTCCCTTGACCACCACCCAATGTTCGGCGCGGTGACGATGCTTTTGCAACGAGAGTTTCTGCCCGGGAAAAACAGTAATCCTTTTGACCTGGTCGCGCGCACCGGCGCTTATAATTTCCATGGTTCCCCACGGTCGATGCACCAGTCGTGGCGCCTTGATCTCGCTTCTGCCCTTTTTTTCCAGATCTGCAACCAGATCCCTGATTTTCCGAATATGGTCTTTGGCTGCAATCAGAAGAGCATCAGGCGTGTTCACCACAATAATATTGTCCAGCCCCAGCGCTGCTACCAGCTTTCCGTCTGAATAAAAATAGGAGCCCCGACAATTTTCAGCCAGTACATCTCCCTTGAGGACATTTCCGTCTTTATCCTTGTCTTGATAGTCCCAGACAGAAGGCCATTCCCCAAGGTCGCTCCAACCGGCTTCAAGCGGAATCATATGACCATCACCGGTCTTTTCCATTACCGCATAATCTATGGAGCGTGAAGGGCAGGCACCGAAGCTTTCAGCCTTAAGGCGAAGGAATTGCAGATCCGGGGTCAGATCGGCATAAGCTGTGCGGCAACTCTCGACCATCTCGGGGTCAGCCTGCTCCATGGCCTTCAAAATCACGCTCGCTTTGACCATAAACATGCCGGAATTCCAGAAATAATCTCCGCTTTCCAGATAGTTTTGAGCGGTTTTGGCATCGGGCTTTTCCTTGAAGGTTATGATAGAGCCACTGGCATTGGCACGAATATAGCCATAACCGGTGTGGGCAGAAGTGGGGCGAATTCCGAATGTTACAATTTTCCCGGCCTCAGCGATGATTTTACCCTGGTCAAGCGCTTTGCCAAGGGCTTCAATATCCTCGATCACATGGTCGGCAGGAAGGATGAGCAATAATGCATCCGGGTCTTCTTTCATGGCATGCAGGGCGGCTATGGCCACTGCCGGGCCAGTGTTTCGACCCACAGGCTCCAGAATAATACCGCGAGCCTCAAGTGCGATCTCCTGCAACTGGTGCAATACCAGAAACCGGTGTTCTTCGCCGGTAAGGACCAGCGGCGCTCCCAGTCCTAGCTTTTCCAAGCGCTCACAGCAATCTTGAAAAAGGGACTGGTGGGATGCCAGCGACAGAAACTGCTTGGGCAGGGTTGCCCGCGACAGGGGCCAGAGACGCGTGCCCGATCCTCCGGATAGAATGACGGGATACACTGGTTCTTATCCTCAATTAATTGAGTCTTGCTTGCACTTGCTTATCTTATCTGAAGGTATCAAGGGTGTATTTCGCGGCTTCCTTGGCAGCTTCCTCGACGGCATCGTTCAAGTCACCGATAAAAAAGTTCGGATTAATACGCCCCTCTACCACCGCTCGCGAGAGAAGCGCACCCGTGGGGTCGTAAAATTCAAGCTCCACCGTAACCGAAGCGCCGGTGGTATTTGGAATGAAGCCCAAAATCTTTTTCCGGAATTCGGTCAGTGTCAAAAACCGGTAGGAGAGTGTCAGGCCACGAGAGCCACGCTCAAATTTATCGTCGTCAAAAATTCGTTTGTCCAGTTCCTGACCAAAGCGTACGATAACCTCCTGGGGCGTATCAATGGCGTCTTCACCATGGATAACTTCAAGATTGCCATAAAGGGCAAGGCCCAGGTTAGGCCCGGTCTCTATGCCAACCGTGCCGCCTTTTGAGCAGGCCACGGCGAGAAGCCCCAGTGCCACCACAAAAACAGCCCTGTATCTTGAGATATTAGATATTACCATCTATTTGCTCCTCTGCGGTCCATATCCTAGCTTTTTATCCACTCTATACCCTGGCTTTTAGCCTTGGCCGCATCATAATCAATTTTTGGTGCGAACTTCCAGATTAAAGAACTATAATCCCGAAAATTTTGGGGGAATCATATGTTTGCCTTTTTAGGCACGGTCCTGACCGAGGAGAAAAGCAGGCTGATGCTGCTCTATTCGCTGGCAATTCTGCTGGTCTGGTTTGGTGCCATGAATATGGCAGGCCCCGGCGCGATGATTTTAGAGCGCTGGCTGGCCGGACACGTGTTTTTGGAACCCTTAACCAGCCACTCGAGAGAGATTGCCTTTGTTCTGGGCCTCCTGGAAGTGGCGGCAGCGGGCCTGCTGGCCGGGCGAGGGCGGTTTCACAATCAATGGCTTGGCGCGATGGTGGCGGTGAGCATATCAATTTTTTCACTGACGCTTTTTTTCACCAATCCGGTCTGGATTGAGGCTCTGGGCGGGTTTCCTGCCATTGGCTCGGGGCAGGGGCTGTTGAAATATGTGGCCATTTTGGGGGCGGCTCTTTTGCTGGTCAGCCCCGTTCTTGCAAAGAAGCTTGACTGGCCGGTGGAGCGCATGGAATCCGCTGGTCGGGGCCTGATGCTGGCTGGCCTGGTTTTGGTGCTGGTCTGGATCGGTGGCATGAAATTCACCATGGTGGAAGCTCAGGGAATCGATCCCTTACTGCAGACCAGCCCGTTCTTCTCCTGGATGACCGAAGCCTTTACGGTTCGGGGAGCATCGCGAATTGTGGGCGTGGTGGAAATCATAACAGTTGTCTTGTTGTTGTGTTATCGCTGGTCTTCAACCCTCTTTCTGGTGGGTGGGCTGCTGGCGGTAATCACTTTTCTCTCCACTCTCAGTTTTTTAGTGACGCTACCCGGCTGGGATCGAGCCGGTTTTCCCCTGATTGGAAGCACCGGGCATTTCCTCCTCAAAGACCTGGTGCTGCTGGCGGCTACCCTGCATTTAATGGCGCGGAGGCTGGTGCGGTAACTGGATTGGCAACGCAGCTTCAGTTATGCCGAATATGTGATCGCCTTTACCTTGCTAACGGGCGCGTGCTGCTTGTAGCTGAATTGCTTGACGCCCAATTGGAGTAAAAAAATGAAAAATATTATTATGGCAGCGGCAGTTCTCGGCTCGTTGATTATGGCTCATCCGGCATTTGATGTGATGGCAGTGCAGGAGCAGACGCCGGAGGACATCCTGAGTGAAAATGTCAGCTTTCGAATTGAGGTTGTGGCGGAGGGATTCGAGCAGCCCTGGGCCATGGCTTTTCTGCCCGATGGTCGTGCGCTTGTAACCGACCGCATAGCCGGTGAAATCAGCCTCATTGATGTGGTCACAGGCGAAAAGACGCTGCTTAAGGGCGTTCCAAAATCCCATTTTGAAAATTTGAGCGGTGGGCTTTTGGATATCATTGTTCACCCTGATTTTGCTGAAAACAACCTGATTTATTTTTCCTACGCCAGCCGTTTGCATGATCGCACTTCGGCGGTGGTGGACCGGGCCAGACTGGATGGAAATCGACTAGTGGATCGGGAGCGTATCTTTGAAGCCTGGCCGCGATTCAAATATGTGGCTCATTTGGGGCTCAGATTGGTGCTCAAGGACGGCTATTTATTCATTGCGGTGGGAGACCGGTATGTACGGGATTTGGCCCAGGTCTTGAATACCCACAACGGCAAAATTATTCGACTGTTTGAAGACGGTGCTGTGCCGACCGATAATCCTTTCATTTCCACCGACGGGGCTTTACCGGAAATCTGGAGCTATGGGCACCGGAATATTCAGGGCATGGCACTTCACCCGGAAACCGGCGAGCTCTGGACCCACGAACACGGCCCCAGGGGCGGGGATGAAGTGAATATCATAGAGCCAGGCCTCAATTATGGCTGGCCCATTATCACTTATGGCGAAGAATATGATGATGGCCCCGTGGGCGAAGGATTGACGGAAAAAGAAGGGATGATCCAGCCACTTTATTATTATGTGCCATCCATTGCCCCGAGTGGCATGGAGTTTTATACCGGCGAGGCTTTTCCTGAATGGCAGGGCAATCTATTCATTGGTGCCTTGGCCATGACCCACCTGAACCGACTGGTTATCAATGGAAACAAGGTGGTACATGAAGAAAGGCTCCTGCTGGAGCAGGCATGGCGCGTGCGCTTTGTCCGCCAAGGGCTTGATGGCTTCCTTTATCTGGGTAACGACTTGGGAATGATTGTCAGGCTTCGTCCGCTGGACTAATCCTCCGCCGTTCCGGGGCCGAAGGAGCTCACAATTTCTGTGATCCGGTTGGCGGGAAAGCCGCTCAGCCGGGAATGTTCCATGATAATCTCCTCGCCCGTAGCCATATAGACGCAGAAGGTCTGGTCCTGAGCCACATAGGACTCAAGCCATTTAATGTCATCGCCAAGCTCGGCCAGCGCCTGGTTTGATTTCTGTGCCGCGGCTTTATATTGCGATGAGTCAAAGCCGCCGATGCCCGCGATTTCCCGCTCAATGATATATTTTTTCATGTGTCCCCCAACAGATTTGAAGCTATTGCCCAAGCATCATCATAGCCCGAAACGTTGATGGTCTGCAATGCCCTCTCCGAGGAGTCTGGCAAGCAAGTTCAATCAATTTGATTAAACAGCGATTGTGACATACGGATTCGTTCGCTCAATGGAGACCTGATGAGCGTGCGGCAGGCATCCTTCAATAATTCGGTCAGATCCGTGCCGATTTCCTGGAATATGTCCTGATAAACCCTCTCCAGGTTACGCCACAACTCCTCGAGCTCGTTTGCGAGTTTATGGCCACTACTGGTGAGCTTGAGAATGGTCTTGCGACGGTCTTCGCCTGCCTCACCCTCTTCGATCAGGCGTCTTTTTTTGAGGGATTTAAGTCTTTGGGCTGCAAGCTGATGGGAAATGGAGAGTTCCCGGGCAATTCGGGTGACAGAGGACGATCCTTTCCGTCTCAGCAGCATAAGGGTCGATATAGAACGCGATGAGAGCCGTATGTTCCTGGATTCGAGTAGCTCATTCTGTTGCTGATATAATAGACTAGAAAAGCGGTGGATAAGCATTCCAAGCGAACCAGGATCATCCAGGGGCAGGCCCGAGACGATACTTTCCAGAGATGAATCATTCATAATAGGCAAATAATTGCGCAAATAATAGTATATGTCAAGAATGGACTGTTTTTATCTAACAGGCGGTATTTTATCCCTCCAGACAAGAATTATATCCTCAGTAACCTGAAATAAAAGCACACCTAAAGCGAGTAAAATAAATAATTATTACAGCTTGATACTTGATTCTCACAATGAGAGAAAGTTAGTAAGGGTAAACAAACACCGGTAATTATATCTAAATGTCTTATGAGGGGGAATGACATGAGAGCAGGATTAATCATTACGGTGATCATAGCGGGATCAATTACCGCTTGCGCCAGCCATCCAGACAAGATTTAAGCCGCTTATGTCTCGCCCATGAGATATCAGGGTTATAGCTGCGAGCAACTGACCATGGAAATGCAGTATTTGGGCGAACGGACCAACTAACTCTACCACAAATTAAAGAAAATCAGGAAGACGGACAGTGCCCAGATGACAGTGGGCTTGCTGGTGCTGTGGCCGGTGCTGTTTTTCATCGAGGGCGGCGACGGCCCGGAGGCGGC
>JACZYI010000238.1 GCA_022571175.1 Pseudomonadota bacterium | reverse complement strand
TCTGCGTATATATCTTGGCACCCAGCCCGACCGCAGCGCGCGCTTCGCCAGCCACAAGATTCAAGGGATGCAAGTGAGCATCACGGTCATTGTAAAGGCCCCCAATGTAGACATCGGTCCCCACATAATCGCCAACCTCATCTTCGCTGACCAAGCGAAAATGCTCTCCTTCACCCAATGATTCATAACGCTTATACTCCTCCTCCAGGTCCCGCATCTGGCGATTTTTGAAGGCACAATCGATATATCCGCGTTTGAAATCGCAATCGATGTCATATTTTTTGATATTCTCCTCGATGATGTCGTTTCCGCGCCAGCTCATCCGATTGATAAAGGCCTCGATTTCCGGTCCATATTTCTTTCTGAGCGACGCCGTCCCGCCAATTCCGTGAATAACTTGCCCGCCGTTTCTGCCGGATGCACCCCAGCCAATGGTGGATGATTCCAGAAGGGTTACAGCATAGCCCCTATCCGATAGCCGGAGCGCAGTTGAAACGCCGGTAAAACCACCACCGATAATACAAATATCGGTAACTTCGTCTCCCTCCAACCGGGCGTAGGTTGTCGGGCTGTTGACCGTGGCAGCGTAATAAGACCGAACATCGGGAACAGTCTTCATCTGGCTTCTCCGAATAACAAAAAGGATTTGTGATCACATATTATGGCGCACAAGTTGCGGCGTTTTCAAGAGAAAAGTTGTCCTAATTATATGGCCATCGCAACTTCGTTTTAGGACAGCCCAAGATCGCGTGCGGTCAAATCAAGGCATCGTTCTGCCTTTTCGAGCAACTCGTCAATTTCACTTATGCTGATTGTTAATGGCGGGCTCATGACCATGGATTGATCCACTGCGCGCATAATCAGATTATTATCAAAACAGTGATTTCGGCATCTGTTTCCAACATCTTCATCTTTGGAGAAAAGTATCTTCTGCTCCTTGTCCTTGACTAACTGGATTGCACAGATCAGGCCCCTGCCCCGAACCTCTCCGATCAGGCGATGACGTTCTGCCAATTGCCGAAAGCCCTCCTGCAGATATGGCCCGGTAAGCTCGTTAACCATCTCCACCAAGCCATGGTCGCGGATAAAATTGATATTGGCAATCGCCACCGCTGAGGCAACCGGATGTCCGGAATAGGTATAGCCGTGATTTATTTCGCCACCCTCCATCAACACGCCTACCACCCGTTGGTGCAGAGCCACAGCGGAGATGGGTAGATATCCAGAAGACAGGCCCTTCGCCAATGTCATTAAATCGGGCCTGATGCCCATGGTCTCTGAACCGAACCATTTACCGGTACGGCCAAATCCGCAAATTACTTCATCCACCGCTAACAGAATGTCATATGCGGTGCATATTCTTTGAATCTCCGGCCAGTAATTATCGGGCGGCACTATAACACCGCCCGCACCCTGAATGGGCTCTGCCACAAATGCCGCTACATTTTCTGCCCCCAGCTCAAGGATTTTTTCTTCCAGCTCCCTGGCCCGCGACAACCCGAATTCCTCCTCCGAAAGATCGCCTCCTTCCAGGTACCAATGGGGTTGGTTTATATGCTCGAATCCCGGCAATAAAGAGCCGCCCATGTCGTGCATATATTTCATGCCGCCCAGACTGGTAGCAGCTAAAGTACTGCCGTGATAGGCGTTATGTCGGCTGATAATCACCTTTTTTGTAGGTTTGCCCTGAACCTCCCAATAGTGGCGCACCAACCGCACAACAGTGTCATTTGCTTCAGAACCGGAGCTTGAATAGAAAAAATGGTCGAATCCCTCTGGGGTTACCTCTGAAAGCAGCCTGCCGAGTTCAATCTGGGGTGGATTCGAGGTTTGAAAAAAGGAATTATAATAAGGAAGTTCCTTCATTTGACGATTGCCAGCCTCAATAAGCTCGCTACGGCCATAACCTACGTTCACACACCAAAGTCCTGCCATTGCATCAAGGATCTTGTTGCCCTCGGAATCCCATATATATGAGCCCTCGGCTTTTATAATGACGCGCGTTCCTTTGGCATTTAGCTGAGCCGGATCGGTAAATGGATGGATTTGATGGCTTCGGTCCAGCTGCTTCCATTGCTCTGTATTTCTGTTGAAATTTTTCAAATCCTTATTACTCTTTGTCCGTTCCCTTGAGTATTTCTGTGTTTATTACGGTTGGCCTAGTCTAAAGATTATCAATAGCCTCTGACACAAGATACAGGATATCCGCCGCAATTGTTGCTCCTGCAAGCGCTGTGATTGACCCTATGGGATCGTAAGCCGGAGCAACCTCAACCTGGTCGCCCCCAACAATTTTCAGTCCACGCAAACCAAAGATTATTGCCCGGGCTTGTATGACGCTGGCACCGCCAGATACGGGGGTTCCAGTGCCGGGCGCATAGGCGGGATCAAGAAAGTCGATATCAAATGTCAAATAAGCTTTGCAGTCCCCCACTCGATTTCTGATGCGGGCTATAGCCTCCGCATTTGACATATTGTTAAGTTGAATGGCATCAATTATTTCAATACCAAAACTGTCCGGGTTAGGCGTTCTGATTCCAATCTGAATAGAATGTTCAATATCTAACAAGCCTTCCTGGATGGCGTGATAAAACATGGTTCCATGATGGAATTCCTTGTCAACCCAAGTATCTGAATGGGCATCAAAATGAATGAGCGCCAAGGGTCCGTGTTTTCC
>JACZYI010000237.1 GCA_022571175.1 Pseudomonadota bacterium | reverse complement strand
CCCTTGAGCGCGCCATCCATCTGCCGATAGATATCCTCTTCAAAGTCGGAAAAGCTCAAAGAGAATATTTTCTGTTGTCCGAAAATATGTTGCTCGCGGGCTGTCAGGCCTTGTCCCGGCAAGGTTGGAATGATGGTTCCATGTATCAGAATTGGCTTGTCCGGATCGCTCGAAAATTCATACGAGCCCATGCTCACGGGATAATCCAGATGCATGGAATACATGAGCTCGGCTTGAGGGATGAAGATGCGATGATAACCGAGCTCGGCGAAAGCCTTCCAGTTACGCAGCGCAATATTGATATAAACCAGAGGAACTTTAACCGCATAGGCCATTGCTTCAACCTGAGCCTCTGGCAGTTCGGGGCATATATGCGGAATCATCTGGTGGTAACAAGCCAGAATAACATGTTTTCCCCGAACGCGGTGGGCGACCCCGTCCTTGATGTAGGTTACATCCACACCCCTTTCGTCTCTGGTGTGGCGAACATCCACGGCCGTGCTGTTCAGCCGAACGCGGACGGCGGAATTTTCCTGGTCCAGCGCGGCAAAATCGACCCGAGAGGTAACCGATTCCTCCATAGTGGCGCCCGCTATAGTGTCTGGAATCAGTCGCTGCACCAGCGCGCGGGCGATGCCGGCGTTGCCATCGGGAAAATGAAAGATATAGGGCTCATCGCCATAGTCGCTGCCAATTTGCTGGCTGCTTAGGCCGAATCCCCCGGTTCCGGGCATTTCCAGCCGAACGCCTTCCAGCGCCGATAAGGCATCCCAGCCAATGCCCCAGTAGCCCTTGAATTTATCCCTTAATAAATCCGCTCCCTCTTTCGGGATTCCGGCATAGGTCTCGAGAAAGTCCACATAACTGATTGCGCGCAATGTGTTGATCTTTTCCGGGTCGGATAAACCGGCCAGATAATCAATGTTGCCAGCCAGCATCTGAAGCAAAGCATCTCTGGTTGTTTGTTGAACTGGAAATGCGGCTATTATCTCTTCTACCGGGACTTTACTTTTGGCGTTAAAGGAATCTCCGAAGGGGTCTGGCAAAATTCGGTCAACGCCATAGGCGTTCTGGTTGAAATAAATACCGTTTTCAAGGTTCCAGCGCTCATTGAAACCCTGATCAAAATGGGTATAAAAACGGTCCACATCGATCGAGATATCCCGCAGCAACTGGCGTGCAACCGGGGAATAGTTGGAAGGCGCTTCTATGGACTGGCTGCCGCCATGACCAATCAATTTAAGGCCGTCCACTTCAAATTCATTGCGCTTGGCGTGGCCACCAAAGTCATCATGATTATCAAGAATAAGGATTTTTGCCTCGGGTCCAGTGCGGTTTTGATAAAGCAGGGCTGCGGAAAGTCCCGATATTCCGCCACCAACCACTACCAGGTCATATGTGTCATCGGTCTGCCCTGATGGCTGTGGCCATTGTTTACCCTGGAGGGCAAACTCGTGGGCCGCTTCGAATGAACCAACATGATTGCCCCTCATGCCCATAAGCTCTGGTGGGTAAGGGCTTCCACCGCCACTATCTGGGCCCAATTCCAACCCCATGCGGGCTGCCGCTTCCAGCGGTGAGAGTATGCTCCCGGCTGCTACGCCCAGCGCCATACCGCCCATAAAATCGCGGCGGGATATTTTTCGACGAGAGGCCATAATGGAGCTTCCAAAAGATTAAAAGAACTTTCCAAAACCACAAAAATAATCCAGAATGTGATCACAAATCTTACATCGGAAAAACCGCGAAGGGTATACTTCATTGCACGATTTTTACATTCCGAGATTTGGCGATTATAGTTTGGTTATTCTGGGCCGAGAGGCACCATAAGAGCCAGATAACACAAAGAATAGGCCGCAACAGATAATATGAACAAGACCAATGATACTTTATCGGCTTATTGGATGCCGTTTACAGCAAACAAGGATTTCAAAGCCAATCCGCGCATGATCGAAAGCGCAAACGGCTTGTATTACCGGACAAGTGATGGCCGGGAGCTGTTTGACGGTATATCGGGGCTTTGGTGCTGTGCCCTGGGTCATAACCATCCCAAAGTGGTTGAGGCCATCCGCGAGCAGGCAGGCAAGCTTGATTATGTCTCACCCTTCCAATTCGGACATCCCCCAGCATTTGATCTGGCTAATATGCTGGCCGAGGACATGCCGGAGGATTTGAACCACGTTTTTTTCACCAATTCCGGATCGGAATCAGTGGACACGGCCCTTAAAATTGCACTGGCCTACCATCGCCTCAGAGGGGAGGGCACCCGCACGCGCTTGATTGGCCGGGTAGGTGGTTATCATGGTGTAGGATTCGGCGGTATTTCGGTGGGTGGCATGGTTAACAATCGCAAATTTTTTGGCTCCCTGTTGACGGGCGTGGACCATATGCCATTTCCCTATGATTCTCAAACTATGGCCTTTTCCAGGGGTGAACCGGAACCATGTGATGCTTATATGGACGAGCTGGAAAACATCATTGCCCTTCATGATGGAAGCACAATCGCAGCAGTGATCGTTGAGCCCGTGTTTGGCTCGGCGGGCGTTTATGTTCCACCCAGGGGATATTTACAACGCTTGCGTAAAATTACAGAAAAAAACGGAATTCTCCTGATATTTGATGAGGTTATCACGGCATTTGGGCGTCTTGGGTATGCCACGGCTGCTGAACGTTTTGGCGTGACA
>JACZYI010000236.1 GCA_022571175.1 Pseudomonadota bacterium | reverse complement strand
ATCATGAACAATAGCCAGAACACCCGGGGTGGTCAGCGTCACCAACTGGGGCAAACCATCCTTGTCTGGCCAGACCACCGCAATGCCGACCACGGCCACGATCACAAGCTTGGCAATTATTTTTAAAAATTCCTCACCCGTATGTCCCAAAAATATCCCGATTGCCGCTCTCATTCCCGCTTTCATTATTTCCGAACTGAAACGCGCCTTTGAAATCGGCTTCCTGCTCTATGTGCCGTTTGTGATTATCGATCTGGTGATCGCTTCCATTCTCATGTCCATGGGCATGATGATGCTGCCCCCGGTCATGCTCTCGCTGCCCTTCAAGCTGATCTTCTTTGTACTGGTGGATGGCTGGCATCTGGTGGTGGGGTCATTGGTGCAGAGTTATGGCGGCATGGGGCCGTAGTTTACCCCCAGTCCGGCAAGTGGGGCAAAACAGTCTTCAGTTCCCGGTAGACTTTAGCGGCCACCAGCCCGAAGCCCTCGGATTTTGGGTGAATTTCATTGAGCCATTCGCCTTTGTCCTTGAGCGTACCCACCGTATCAGCCACCAGGAATCGGCCTTTGGGGCCAACGCTTTTCTGCAATGCCAACAGCATTTTTGCCAAATCCCGAAACAGGATGGCAAATACCGCCCGTCGCATGGGCTCAGGAATGCCACGCTCGATCATGGCGGGCTGCAACCAGGGTCCAGAGACCTTTATACCGAGATATTTAGCTCCCTTGCCGGTCACATAGGGAATGTCATAGCAGTGGGAAATCACCATGGTTGTTGGTGAATATTGGTCGCGAATATCGAGCAGTTCGCGGTAGGCCAGCTCGATCTGTTTGATTTTGTTATCAAAGGATGCCCGGTTGATGCAGTTCTCGGCACTGAAGCGTGCCTGATAGGGGTTTAAAAATCGCTCCAGATCCCACTTGCCCACAATGTCGTTGCCACCGGCTGAGAATAGCAGAACATCAATCGGGCGATCACCTGTGCCATATTGTTTCAGCAGCTTGGTCAGAGTGTGGCGCTGATTGCCCGACAGGATTTCTGTGGCTTCATCGCCATTGGATTCCAGCCGCAACAGGTTCACATGGCCCCGTGTTTTCCGGGCAATATGGTCGATGATATTGGCTGGTTTGCCCGAACCTACTTTTTTCGGGTAGCCAAACCAGCTATCCCCTTCGGAGATTATATTGGCCCGGTCAAAGAGAGCGACCATGCGGCCAAATTCAACCTGACTGCCGGTGGAGGATTTGCTCCGAAGCCTGGCAATCTGCTCTCTTGAAAGTTTTGTCCGGGTCATGATGGCTTATCCTGACAGGCGTTAGGGGATGCACAGCTATATCAATCATATAGCAAATGAATAACCAGCTACTCAACCGTGAAGATTGCAAGTTCACTCACAAACTTCCCTGAGTATTAGCATTGATCTAAAGACACCATATCAGCGGGCCACCGTCATGCGGAATGACTCGACCATAATTTCCTTAATCGCCGTCTCGAAAAATGTAGTGAGAATCACACCATATGGTTTTTTCATGCTTGATCCAAAAGGATCTGGGGGATCACAGAAATTATTAATTTGGGTTACCACAAGCTATTAATTGGAGGAGGCATATTAACGATCGACGACTATACATTGGCCCTCAAAGAATGTAGACCCACGTGGACAACCAACCATTTCCTTATCTCCACCATTACCACCCAGCACTACAACACCCAAAACAACTGCTCCAACACCGAGAATAGCGTAGCTCCAAGCGTCTTTGCTTTTGTCGTCACCATCGGCTGCGCCGAACCAGACGGCATTTCTGTCAAGAATGCTCTGACCACCGAAGGTGAGGTTATCAAAACCGCGGGTGGAAAAGGAGAGCTTCAGCATATCCGCCCGGAACTGTTGGCGGGGGTCCATAAAGCTGTTTTGGGCAAAGCTCATGCCCACGCCCATGTTAAAACCATAGCTCAAATCGGTGTCTCTGGCAGGCTTGAGCCCGCCTGCAAAAGGAATGCTCAGATAAAACCCGGCGCGGACGTCCGAGCTGTTGCTATATCGGCCTTCCTCTCCGCCCGCAAAGGCCGGAGCGACCAGTGATGTGGTCAGGGAAAGTGCCATTAACGCTGCGATAAATTGTTTTTTCATGCTTTATCCCAAAAAAAGCGATGAGAGATCACAAGAACCGTCAAGCTTCATGCAATCACTAGTCACTGTTGCGCAGGAGGATTAAGGAACTGCGCATCGGCCATCGATAAATATGCTTCCCGGAGGACAACCCACCATTTTCGCTTCACCCCCGCCACCCAAGACAACAACCCCCAAGGCAATCGCAGCAACACCTAGAAGCGCGTAACCCCAGGCGTCTTTGCTTTTATTATTCTCGTCACTTTCTGTGGCGCCAAACTGGGCCGCGTTGCTGCCCAGAATTTTTTGCCCACCGATGGCGAGATTGTCGAAGCCACGGGTGGAAAAGGAAAGCCTGATCATATCCGCCCGGAATTGACGGCGGGGGGTCCATGAAGCTGTTTTGGGCGAAGCTCATGCCCACACCCATGCTGAAACCATAGCTCAAACGAGTGTCTTGGGTCGGTTTCAATCCGCCAGCAAAAGGAATGCTCAGATAAAACCCGGCCCGCACATCTGAGCTGTCACTGAAACGATCTTGTGCCCCGCCCGCATTCGCCGGAGCGACCAGTGATGTG
>JACZYI010000235.1 GCA_022571175.1 Pseudomonadota bacterium | reverse complement strand
GTACGACATGGTACCCCACACCCGTCCCCTACTGGTCTCCGGCGTTGGAGTAGGCTCCGGCGTCGAGGAGGAGAACCAGCTGGTGAAGGTTCGGACCAGCAACTATGAAGGGCCCACTACCATCACCTACCTGATCGGGCAGGGCGTCGCCCAGAGAGGTGTGGAGACCAGGATTTACGTGGTGCACCTGCCCCAATACTTCCAGCTTGATGAAGACTTTGCCGGCACAGCCAGACTAATGGAGATTCTCTGTACCCTGTACAAGCTGCCGGACCGCCTGATCGAAGCGGACCGGGGGCGGGAACAGTACGATTCCCTGCGTGATATGGTTGACGACGAGTTTGGTGTTTCCAGCCTTCTACAGCGTCTGGAAGAGCGGTACGATGAGGAGCAGCGGGATACCGGCGGCGCCACTGGTCCGCTGGCCCCCAATATCGAGGAGTTTCTGAGGGACCTGGACCAGGGATTTGGTCGCTCAGACCCCTAGAAGTCTGGCTGGAAACCCCTTTTCTTGGCAATTTAGGCCGGTAATTCGTATCTGTCGGGGTAACATTTTCAAGAGAATTTGGACTTTTGGAACTGGAAGATAGCCCAGACCAGAGCCGCCACCTCTTATCACTCCTATCTCCTGACCGGCCGGGAGCAGGACTTGGATAATTCGATTTTTTATTATGAAGCCACCTTTCAGGAGCAGTTCATTGACTGCCTGGACCGCCAAATGGCCAGAAACAGGCTTCTCATGGGCCGTTCCATCGCCGAGCGGGCGAATATAAGGATCGACAAGGCCGAAAGAGGGCAGCACTCGCCAGAGGAAAAGCTTGCCCTTCTGGATGAAAGCTTGTCAGAACTGGATCAGGCTCTGGCTCATATTGAAACATCCCTTGAGATTATATCGGAAGAAGCACGGCCGGTTGAATGGTGGTGCGGCGTAGGTATTATGATAGAGGTGCTCTACAGCCAGAAAGCTTTATTCGACTATTCTCCTGACCATATAGAGCGCCGCGGCAGGACCGTACGAAATTTAAGGGCCGCGGAAACCGCCTATAATTCAGCCATTCCCAGATTTAAACATGTGAATTGCCATGGGGTTCTGCTGTGAACGGGAATAACGAGTGACCAGTCCCATGCGATATTTTTTGTATTTTATTTTGGGGATCGTGGCGGTTGTAGTGATTTACCTGTTCGGTCTGCTTGTCATGATTTACAAGACATATCCATTCAATGGTGATTTTGAGACCCTGTATTGGTCTTTCTATTTGCTTGTCATTATCTTTTTGCTGCCTGCCATGTTGGCACTGTTTGGCGTGACCCGTCTGTTGCTCATTGAAATTGGTTACAAGCAAGATCGCGCCGAAGGCCTTTGGCTCTCCATCTCAAAAAAACTACACAAGCAGAAACGTTGGTCAAATGTGACTGCAAATATGGGAATCGGCTTGGCGCTATATTTTTCTTATGGGGTATTTTCTACAACTTTCGAAGGCGAT
The DNA here is from genome assembly GCA_022571175.1 of Pseudomonadota bacterium. Lineage (GTDB taxonomy): Bacteria > Pseudomonadota > Alphaproteobacteria > Sphingomonadales > SMXR01 > JACZYI01. Next base: position 1,210 of record JACZYI010000235.1, on the reverse strand, counting down.
GCATTTTCAAAAATTTTGAAAGGAGAGCAAGACGAGCTCTCGTTGTGGTTTGCGGGCCTCGCGCTTGCGGTATTTCTTGGCCTGTTCATGACCATTGCCAACAGGTGGATGGTCTGGTGATATTGGAAAAAGCGTGAAGCGGCCAACCCGAATACCAGCGACTAGGGCGCGGTGTTGGTGACGGCAGTGCTGCTATCGTCAGTGGCAAACTCAGCCCGGTAACTGTCCATAAAGGATTCAAGACTTTCCACCGCCGCGGTCTGGCGCACGATTTCCATAAACTCGTCCGAGGCAAAATCCTCGGTATTGGTAATCACATAAAAGGCATTGGAAAAGCGCCCTTCCTGCATCAGCCTGCCATATTGCCGCCGGAGGGTGGCCAATTGGCGCCCCTCGCCGGTAAGGGCCAGTGCTATCACCAGCCGGATCAAATCCTGGCGCTCGGGCGAGCTCAAGGGCTCGGCATCCTGCCAGCGATCCCCAAGCAGGCTGGCGGTAATGCTGGCCAGTTGCGACCAGTTTTGCGCCCCCCAGTGAATATCGGATACCAGCATTTCCACGTCATGGCCGCGGAAGCTCTCGAGCATGACTTCCGCCTCTTCATAGCGGGAGAGCTGGGTCAAAACCCGCGCTTCAATCATCACCCGGTCATGCACCACATCCGATGGCATTTTGTCCTGGCGGGTGGCGAGCAGGATATCAAGGGCCAGATCAGCGCGGCGGTCCAGGAGATAAATCTTGGCGAGCCGTATGGCCACTATCGCCTGGGCTGCCCCTTCCAGACGAAAGCGCACCTGATGGTCCAGAAGCTTTGCCGCTTGTGACAACAGATCAACCCCCACCAGCCGATCGGCCAGGCGCCGGATCAGCAAATCGCCATCGGCGCCTAAGGGCGTGAGCTCGCGGAAATCATAATAGATGGCCAATGCAGGAATTGGCGCCATTTGATCGGCCTCACCGTCCAGGAACAGGGCCCGGAAAATATCGGTCATGAAAACCATAATCTTCCGGGCCTCGGGGCTTTCGGGGTAGCTCTTCAGGCCGCGGCGCAGGCTTTCGAGCGCAATACGATATTTTTTCTCATCCAGATAAAGCCGCCCAAGAGTGGTCAGGAGTTTTAGTTTAAACGCGTCGTCGCCCCAGGTAAAATGAAGCAGTTCCAGCCCTTCCACCGCTGTTGCCGTATCGATGACCTCTCGGGTCAGCTCGG
>JACZYI010000234.1 GCA_022571175.1 Pseudomonadota bacterium | reverse complement strand
TGAATTGGAAGACATTTGAGACAGCGGACCGGAGTCAGGAAAACTCTTATGCGGAGGCTACCTTCGAAAAAAGGCGAAAAAAGTTTTCGGTGGTTTGCGCCGCGAAATCATCAAGCGATTGTCCCCGTAATTCCGCCAGATATTCAGCCGTGTATCTTGTATAGGCAGGTTCGCAAACCCGCCCTCTCATTGGCACCGGGGCCAGATAGGGAGCATCGGTCTCCACCAGGATACGATCGGCGGGCACGGACCTGGCCACCGTCTGCAAATCACTGGCGCTCTTGAATGTTACGATGCCGGAGAAGGATATATAAAGCCCGAGCGCCAGGGCATGTTCGGCAAATTCAGCGCTTGCGGTAAAGCAGTGGAGCAAGCCTGTAAAGGTCCCCTTCCCCATTTCATCAGCCAGAATTTCACCGGCATCCTGATCTGCGTCACGGGCATGAATAATCACCGGCAGGCCAGACTCCCGCGCCGCCATAATATGGGTTCTGAAATGTGCTTTTTGCGCCTCACGCGGCGAATGTTCATAATAATAATCGAGCCCGGTCTCACCAATGCCGATCACTTTTTGCTTCTCCGCGCGGCTCAAAAGATCATCGAGAGTGAGACCTGGTTCGTTGGCCACTTCGTGGGGGTGAATGCCCACGCTGGCAAAAACATTGGGGAAGGTCTTGGCAATTTCATGCACCTCATCAAACTCGCTGATTTTGGTATTGATGGAGAGCATCAGATCAACTTTTGCCTCACCGGCACGCGCCACCACCCCCGGAATATCCTCTTTCAGACCCTTGTAATTCAGGTGACAATGGCTATCCACCAGGAATGGGGCTTTGGCACTCATTCGCCCGTTGCGTCTTGCTCAAGCCGGGGGAAAATGCCCTCGGGCGGTGGCAATGGGGTGCCGGACTTGAGTGGAGCCCCCTTGAGGGCGGTAAAATCGCGCGCATCCACTGGCACACCCAACTGGTCCAGCATTTTTGACATGCTGTCGGGCATCACCGGCTGGATTAGAATGGCCAACTGGCGCACCGCTTCCGCAGTGACATAAAGCACCGTGGCCATGCGTTCGGGGTCGGTTTTCCGGAGCACCCAGGGCTCTTCAGCGGAAATATAGAGGTTGGCAGCGGCCACCTGCTTCCAGATCGCCTCAAGACCCAAATGAATGGCCTGGCGGTCAAAATGCGTACGCAGCTCATCCAGCAAGCCAGCAAAACACCCGAGCAGAGCCACATCCCTTTCTTCAAGCGATTTTGCCTCTGGAAGCTTGCCGTGACAATTTTTCTGGATCATGGAGAGCGTGCGCTGGGCCAGATTGCCCAGATCATTGGCCAGATCGCCATTATTGCGCCGGATCAGGGCAGCATCAGAGAAATCCCCATCCTTGCCAAAAGGCACTTCGCGCATGAGAAAATAGCGCACCGGGTCCAGGCCATATTGATCACAGATCTCAAACGGATCGATCACATTACCGAGCGACTTTGATATTTTCTCGCCATTATGGGTCCACCAGCCATGGGCAAAGACCCGGGCCGGCGGCTTCAGCCCGGCCGCCATTAGAAAGGCCGGCCAGTAAACCGCATGATGGCGCAGGATATCCTTGCCCACCATATTGATGGCCACCGGCCAGAAGGTTTTATAATCAGCACTCTCCACATCGGGATAGCCGAGCAAGGTGATATAATTGGTGAGCGCGTCAATCCACACATACATGATATGGTCGGGCTCGTCCGGCACCGGCACCCCCCATTTGAAGGATGTGCGGGAAATGGACAAATCCCGAAGCCCGCCCTCAATGAAGCTCAGCACTTCATTGCGCCGGGTTTTGGGCATAATTGACTCGGGTGTTTTCCGGTAATAATCCAGCAAGGGCTGTTGCCAGTCAGAAAGCCTGAAGACAGTCTCATCGTCCAGCAGTGCTGAGAAGTCGGGGGCCTGGTCTCCAACTTTGAGCATTGAATCCCCATCCTCATGGTGTGAATTCCGCGCCGTCCGAGGATGTTTAGACCTTCACGAGCACGGTGTCGCCTTCTATCCGCACTTCGTAGGAAGGCACATCTTCAGCCCAGAAGTACCTGGGACTGAGAAGGACCCGCGGCTCTTTCGATAGCCGTCCTATCCATCGGAGAGCCTCGCTGAACCGGATAAGACGCATAAAGTCGGGGCCTCTGATCAGCCTGCCGGTCTTGACGTCGAAACGGGAAAAGTGCATGGGACACTCCACTGTGTCACCTTCCAGCCTTCCCTTTGACAGAACTGCCCTCTGGTGGCCGCACCGGTCTAGCAGGGCAAAGAAGGTCCCATCCACGTTGGCCAATAGAACGGGCTGCCGGTCAACGTTGACCCGAGTCATCTCGCCTGGCTGCAACTCCGACGTTTTGGCGACAGCTACGAACTTAGACATGGCAATCGGACCTCATAGACAGAAACCCGTATAGGTCTTAATAGTTTCTTGGTATTGCCCCGAGGACGACTTTACAGCCACAACGGCCGTGCCTGGGCGACGATGGCCTCTGGATTATTTCGCCACACCAGTGGCTCCACGTCTATGTACAACCCGATCTCATTAACTTTGGCACACTTCGGTAATAGAGAAATCAGGCCGTTGCGAACAGCTCTCTGAGGCTTTGGTTGAGCTGTTTGCCACCTCATCCCCATCCTACTATTTTACCCCAACAAGACTCTGACCCTGTC
>JACZYI010000233.1 GCA_022571175.1 Pseudomonadota bacterium | reverse complement strand
GTCTGACGTGTCCGGGGTTAATCTGGATGAAGAACTGGCAAATATGGTGGTGCTCCAGAACAGCTATAATGCGGCTGCTCGGTTAATAGCAACCGTTCAGGAACTGATGCGCGTGCTTTTGGACGTGGTATAGCGGGGAAGGGATAAAAAATGTCACGAGTATCTACCTTTGGTCAAACCCAAATACTCATTCAATCGCTGCTTGATAATCAGCGGAAGGTTTTTGACGATCAACGTCAGTTGGCCTCGGGCAAAAAAGCGGTCACGTTCGCAGGCTTGGCGAGTGACGTGGCATCGCTCATTGGTGCCAAATCTTTCAAATCCCGGATGGAATCTTTCAAAGGTATTATTAAAAATGTTGAAGCGCGGGTTGAAGCCAACGATGTGCAGTTGAACGGAGTTTTGACCCAGTCGCGCGAGTTCCGCCAAACCCTGATCTCGGTACTGGCGCAGGACGAGGCGCTTGCCTTCAGGGAGGTCATGACAGAAAGCTTCAATTTCACCATGAATGCCCTGAATACGGAGGTGGGCGGCTTGTTCGTTTTTGGTGGTTCAAAAACCGATACACCGCCGATTAATGCCAGTGATATTTCTGATTTGATCGCGGCCGCCAGTTCTGATGACCTGTTCCAGAACGATAATCGCCCGCCGGTGGCACGCATTTCCGATAATGTGCAGATGGAATTTGGCATCGTCGCCAGCGATATTGCATCCGACCTTTTTGCCTCATACAAACGCATTGCAGATTATGATGCCAACGGTGGAACCGGGCCCATCAATGGTAAATTAACAGCCGCCCAGCGAACATTTCTGAAAGCGGAGCTTCAATTATTTGATGCCGCAATCGACAAAATTCAAAGCATTCAAACCCGTAATGGCCTGCGCTTTGAACGATTGCAGACGCTCGCAGGTCAGCATGAGGATACGCTGCTGTTCCTGGAAATATTCATTTCCGAGATTGAAGATACCAACATGGCTGAGGCCGTAACCAGGCTGAATATTGACCAGGTGGCACTCGAAGTATCCTTGCAGACTATGGCCTCGTTAAGCCGATTGTCCTTGCTTGATTTTATTTAACTTTTGCCATCAGGCCTTGCCACAGCGGAGCGATCATTTTACTAGTTCCATCATTATTAACCATGAAATTAGAGGATTGTGCAGCAAAGCTTGGTCAGGCAAGGCTGAAAAAGTGGTTTTATGCCCAAGACAGAAATGAAAAAATTGATTCAATTGGCCCGGGACAAAAGTCCTGAAGCCCGGTCACGGCTAATCGAAAACATCTCCGAATTTATCGGTCCCGAGACCATCGGCTTGAGTGAAACCGAACTTCCTATCATGTCAGATATTCTGCTGGCGCTGGTAAAATCCGTTGAGGCGGAGTTGCGGGAGCAGTTGGCCATTACGCTTGCCACCTCAAGCATTCCATTGCCGGAAGTGGCCATATTATTGGCGCATGATACTGCCGATGTGGCCCGTCCTCTTCTGATGAAAAGCCCGCTTCTCGATCCTGACTCCCTGATAGAGATTATCCAGATCAGAACCGACGAGCATCGGCTGGCCATCGCTCATCGTGAGACATTGGAGTCAGGCGTTTCCGATGCCCTGGTTGAATATGGTGACGAACATGTGCTGGAAGCGCTTCTCCAGAACGCGGGCGCTCTTCTCTCGGTTCATGCGCTCGATTATTTGAGCGCTGAATCACGCCGTGTTGAGCGCTATCGATCGCCCCTGGTAGCCCGAGATGATTTGTCAGAAGAATTTGCCCATCGTATTTATTGGTGGGTCTCGAAAGTTCTCCGGCAGAAAATAATAAACGACCACGGCCTGAATGAAACCATGCTGGATGAAATTTTCCGGCGCGCGACCATGAGTGCCATCAAAGGCCGCGAGGTCAGGAATGACGTGATCGAAAATGCCGCTAATCGGGTGCGCTCGATGGCGAGCCGGGATCAGTTGACACATGATTTCCTGTTACAATCCCTGCGCCAGCAGCGACTGTCCGTTTTTGTGGCCGGGCTTGCTGAATTATCAAAAATGGAGTTCCAGGCCGTCTGGAATATTATCCATGACGACAATGACGAGGGTCTTGTGGTGCTGGCCAAGGCGATCGGCATGGAACGGTCAGATTTTGCTTCCATGCATTTGCTGCTCTCGGTCTCCAGTGACCAATCATCCGCCGCCCCACCCGGTGAATTAATGCCAGTGCTCTACCTCTATGATGCGATCAATTCCGAACAAGCCAAAAATGTTCTTGAGTTCTGGCAACGGGATGAAGACGCCGCCTGAAATTATACTAAATTCAGGTCTTCAAAAACCATCTCTGAACGTCTAGCCTGTGCAGCGCAAAAAAAACGGGCTGCTTCTTCCGTCCTCTAAAATGGGATATCACATGATGCGATTGAGTAAATTTCTTGGCGTATTTTTGGCGTTTGCTGTTGTCACTGTGGTTCAGAGTCCTGTGGGCTACGCTCAAGATCGACCGGTATATAATAATCAGGCGCTTCATCTGCCAGTGGTAGGCCGCGCTGGCATGGTTGCCAGCCGAAACATTATCACCAGCCATAGCTCTCCTAGCTGGAAACAAGATAGATATTTCTTCTGGGACACAAACCTCTCCAAGTTTTTTAACACCTCTCACAAAACCTAATAATGAGACTAGAGAATCTATAATATTATCAACAGCCATTTCATTTTT
>JACZYI010000049.1 GCA_022571175.1 Pseudomonadota bacterium | reverse complement strand
AATACAATATGACATTTTTGCTGCCTTTGTAATTAATATTTTGTATACAATAATCCAGTGATAAGGCATACTGCCTTCGCGACTCAGTGTTGTAATGAATGTCATGCATACAAAGTTGCAAGTATCAAATGTTGCCATGGGACCAAGGCCAACACCCAAGCCATGGCCCAAGGGGACAGAGGGGCGCCCAGCGCGCGCATACAAAGGGGGGGGCACTTGTGAAAAACAGGTTCTTTAGAAAATCATTTTTTACATCAGCAAGCGCTGCGGCCCTAATGCTCGCAGTGCCGTTGGCCGGTTTTGCCCAGGATGATGATGACGATGACATTTCAAACCAGACCGTAGTCGGTGAGGAAGAGCAAGTTTATGTTTTTGGCCGCCGCAGGCTGGAAACCATGGAGGAAATTCCCGCCAGTGTGACCGTTTTGACTGAAAGCACATTAGAATCAGCTGGGGTTAAACGCGCCGAAGATTTTATTAGGTTGACACCCGGGGTCACAATTGTGAATGCCGCGGAAGTTGGCGATACCCAGGTCAACATTCGGGGTATCAATGGCGCCCGCGATGCCGAGAACAGCTTTGCCTTTATTGTTGACGGCATTCTGTTGACCAACCCGGCTGCCTTTAACCGCGAGTTTGTTGATCTGCAGCAGATCGAAATCCTGAAAGGGCCTCAAGGGGCTCTTTACGGTCGAAATGCAGCGGCAGGTGCGATCATTGTGACCACCCGGGCACCCGATAACGAATTTCGCGCAAGTGGAACAGCAAGCTACGCCAATCACGACAGCTTCTATGGCTCGGCAACCCTTAGTGGTCCGCTGACCGAGGATCAGCTTTATTTCCAAGTCCATTTCGACTATCGCAAAACCGATGGGTTTTACACGAACACATTCCGCAACGAGCCAGCCGACAGATTTGAAAACTTCAATATATCGGGCCGTCTGCTTTGGCAGCCCAATTCCCAAACGTCGGTGGATATCAAGGTGCGCTATGGCGAAGTGGACGCTTCGGCGATTACATTTAATGCCGCCTTCGCGCTGGAAAATTTTGCCAATGTGCTTGGCAGCCCAGCCGCTTTCGAGGACGTCAATGCGCACCAGTTTGTATTCCAAAATAATATTCGATCGGACAACAACCAAGAGACCTTTGAAATATCAGTCAAGCTTGAACGCGATATGGATTGGGCAACCCTGACTGCGTGGTTCCTCTACAACGATATCAAAAACAATTTAATCGCCGACGGCACATCAGCTTCCTTCGGCTTTTTCGCCTTCGACGCTGGTGTCACCGATGCAAATGGCCAAGCAGCATTCGACGCCTGCGAGAGCACAACATTGGCCCTGTTCAATGCTGGCTTTCAGTTGCCGCCACCGCAATTCTTAGGCTCGTCTCCCGTACCGGTCCTCTTGGACCCGTTCACGGGATCCTTCTTCGGCCCTTACTCGCCGACCACCTGTGACGGCATCCAGGAGCAGGTCCGCAACCAGAGCGATATAAGTTTTGAGGTGCGGTTGGCCTCGCCGTCAAACCAGCGGCTTCGCTGGGAAGTTGGCGCCTATTTCCTGGATCTCAACCGGACCGTCGGTGTATCTCTTAACACCGACGATGGCAACGATCCCATCCGCGGTTTGCTTCAGTTTTCAGGCAGTTCGCCTAATTTCACTGAAGCCTTGGTGTTCGACAAATTCGACAGCACGGTCTTTGCCTTTTTCGCTAACGCTTCCTACGACGTTACGGATGATGTCGAATTGACCGTGGCGCTGCGCTACGACAATGAGCGCCGCAAGGTTACCAACCTTGTGCCGATCAACGTCGTTACCCAGTTTATTGACTTCGACGGCGATTTCGTGCCCGGAGGTTCGCCCTTAAACCCGGCTCTTCTGTTTAACCCGGGCGGAGTCCCGCCGCAAAGCAGGACTTTCTCCCAAGTTGAACCCAAGTTCAGCTTGAGTTGGGATGCAACGCCGGAGCTAACCTTTTTTGCAAGTTGGGGTGTCGGCTTTAAGTCTGGCGGTTTCAACAATGTGGGCAGCCAGGCAACCATAGACATCTTCATCAATGATTTTATTGCTTTGGTGGACACCAGTTTTGCCCCTGTCATAATCAGCGATAACTTCAACAAGGAAACCTCGAGCGCCTTTGAGGTGGGCTTTAAAGGCCGGTTCATGGACGGCAAGCTGACTATACAAGGTGCTTTTTACCACACTTCCGTTGACGACATGCAGTTCTTCGAGTTCTTCGTCGGGCCATTTGGCCTGCTGCGGGTGGTAAACAATATCGACAACGTCAAGATCAAGGGTTTCGAGTTTGCTGCGCAGGCGCAGTTGCACGAGTATTTCTTTGTCGGTGCCGGTTTCAACGTGATCGACAGCAAGATCACAAAGTTCGATTCGCGCCCGGATACGATCGGCAACAAATCGCCCTACACGGCCGATTATACAATCAACGTTTCAGCCGAGTTCAATTATCCAGTCCAGGGCGACATGTCCTTCTTTGCGCGGGCCGATGCTAGATGGGTTGGCGATACCTGGTTCCATGCGGTACAGAACCAGGAGCGGCAGACTATTTTCGGACCACTGGCGGCGCTGTTTTTCTGTCCGCAACTGAGCAACTTCCCGGGCTGTGACGCCTCATTGGGAATTGGCAATTTTGCAAAGACAAAACGCGATGCCTTTGTGACGTTGGACTTGAGGATAGGCATTGAAACCGAAAGCTGGTCAATCGTGGGTTTCGCCAAAAACCTGACCAATAAAAGTTACCTGGAAGAGGTTATTCCTGCCATTGAGTTTGGTGGTTCCTTTATTCATCCGGGTTCTCTTAGGACCATTGGGGTTGAAATAAAAGGGAGATTCTAAAAGGATTTTTGTATCTTTGGAAAGATTAAAGTGCCGGGGTTTTTCTCCGGCACTTTTTTTAGCGATCCAGGTCCACGGCGCTGATAGCCAGACTTTTTGATTTTCCGTCAAAGGGAAAGGCAATATTAAGGGCGCTGTTTTCCTGTGAATAAAGCTTAAGCCCCGCAGGGAGGGCATCTGCCAGTGGGCCAATTACTTCTTTTCCAGGTCGTGACACGGGTTCCAGGTTTTGAAGATAATATCCGACTTGTCTCACCTCAACAGGCTCACTTGCTACACTTTTCTTCAGTCCCGTCATTTTTTTCATCCAGCTAGAGACTAGGGGCGGGTGATTATCTTTGGATGTATGCCGGACGGCAATATAGCTCTCAATATCCGCCAGCCCTGGGGCATCACCCTGAAGAAAGGCCCGTCCGTCGGTTAACTGGCGGGCGACCAGATCTGCATGGGGGTTTCCAAGGCCCGCATGGTGCGGGCCACTCGCCGCATGCTCGCTCCAAAAGGATAAGGCAATTGGCATACCGCGATTGCTGTTTGGAAAAAGGCTCGGCTCTGGCTTGGTCTTCTCAAGCAGGTCGAGCGCCGTCACCCAGCCGGCCGCACCGTTTTTGCCGGTAAGGAGTAGGGGAAAACCCTGTTCAATAAATCTGGAGAGGGCGGAATATTCCTCTTTTAGGGCTGAAGCTTCAGCTGTCCTGAACGACAGTCCCTTGATCGCCAGCGCAAGTGAAATACGCTCCGCCATCCGGCAACTTTGCCCGGAAATTAAAAGAGGTTTCCCCTCAGTCATGAAACAGCCACGGTGTTTTTTTCTCCCACCGCGCCTCGTAAGTTGAAATTTCAGCATTCTGCCTAAGGGTAAGGGCAATCTGGTCAAGGCCCTCCAGCAGGCATTTTTTATCGAACGGATCCATTTCAAAAGGAATCTTTACCTGCATGTCTTCAATTTCAACAATTTGGCTCGGGAGGTTGATCCTCACCCGCTTTGATTTAGCGCGTTGCATTAATTCTGCAATTTCATCCCTGCCGAGGGTAATCAGCAGCATCCCGTTCTTGGGGGCGTTTGAAGCAAAAATGTCTGCAAATTGTTCTGAAATGATGGCGCGAATGCCCAAATCGGCCAGCGCCCAGACCGCATGCTCACGTGATGACCCGCAACCGAAATTGGCGCCGGCAATCAAAATCTCGGCTTTATCAAAAGGGGACTGATTGAAAATAAAATCAGGGTTCGATTCGCCCTTTTTATCATAGCGGGCGGCCTCAAATGCGAACCGGCCCAAGCCGTCACGTTTAACGGTTTTCAAATGCCGGGCGGGAATGAGCTGGGCAGTGTCAATATTTGGCTGCGGCAGCGTTGCCGCCCAGGATGTCAGGGTTTCAAATTTTCTCATCACTCATACTCCCTGACATCGGCCAGTTTGCCGGCAATCGCCGCTACTGCCGCCATGGCCGGGCTAAGTAAATGCGTACGTGCGCCCGGCCCCTGGCGACCGGGAAAATTCCGGTTCGAGGTGGAAGCACAGCGCTCTCCTGGGCCAACCTTGTCCGGGTTTAAGCCAAGGCACATGGAGCATCCCGGCTCGCGCCACTCGAAACCTGCCTCCTTGAATATTTTGTCTAGGCCCTCTTTTTCCGCCTGGGCCTTAACCAGGCCGGAGCCCGGAACCACTAGGGCCTCAATAATATTGTCTGCGACGCGCCTTCCTTTAATCATCTTGGCAGCGCTTCTCAGGTCTTCAATCCGGCTGTTGGTGCACGACCCGATAAATACCCGGTCGACCAAAATATCGCGCATCAGGGTTCCAGGTTTCAGGCCCATATATTGAAGCGCTTTTTTTGCCGCTTCCCGGCGTTCGGGGTTTTCAAAGTGGGTGGGATCGGGGACACGCCCCGAAATGGAAATCACGTCCTCGGGACTGGTGCCCCAGGTGACCTGCGGCTCAATCTTTTTAGCATCGACGACGACTTCCTTGTCAAATCTTGCTCCGGCATCGGTTTTAAGGGTTGCCCAAAAAGCCACCGCTTTGTCCCAGTCACCATCTTTCGGGGCTCTGGGCCTTCCTTTCAGATAGCGGATTGTCTTGTCATCCGGGGCGACCAGTCCAGAGCGGCCCCCGGCCTCGATCGTCATGTTGCAAAGAGTCATGCGCGCCTCGACCGACAGGGCTTCAATAACCGGGCCGGCATATTCGATAACATGACCGGTGGCTCCCTTGGCACCGATAACACCGATGATATGAAGGGCCAGATCCTTGGAGGTAATGCCGTTCAAAAGTTCGCCCTTAACGGTGATCCGCATATTGGCCGGTTTTCTAAGAACCAGGGTCTGGGTGGCCAGAACATGCTCGACCTCACTGGTGCCGATGCCGAACGCCCAGGCCCCAAGCGCGCCGTGGGTCGAGGTATGGCTGTCACCGCAAACAATGCTCATGCCGGGCTGGGTCAGTCCCTGTTCAGGGCTGATGATGTGAACGATCCCCTGGCGGATATCGTGCATTGAAAAAAACTCGATTCCATGTGCCTTGGTATTTTCTTCCAATAGCTGAATTTGCAGGGCGCTTTCAGGGTCTTTAACCGGTTTATCCCGATCGGTGGTTGGAACGTTGTGGTCCGGGACCGCAAGCGTGGCGTCCGGCCGCCGGACCTTCCGGTTGTTCAGAACCAGGTTTTCAAAGGCTTGCGGTGAGGAAAGCTCATGTATTAAGTGCAAATCGATATAAATCAGGCTTGTCACTGCGTCTCTCTGGCCGACAACATGATTTTCCCAAATCCTGTCAAAAAGGGTCTTTGCTTGTGGATCAGCCATGCTTCAAGATAGCAATTTTAGGGCAAGTCCGCGACAAAAAAACCCAACTCATTTCCACAAAGGTGATTTTCCCCGGGTAACATACGGGTAACAGATTTTGCGATTTTCGGTGATGTTGCATGCAACATCATGGAGCAACATTTCTCTAATAAGCCGAGTAATTGGGAGGGTTAAGGTTACATTATGCTGCTCCATGCAGTAACATGTTTTACCCTTGGTAATTGCAAGAAAATAGTTATTCCCGTTATACGGGTGTGATCAATGGGACAAATCTGCTTTTTAGCACCATCAAAACTTGCAAAATTCAGTGACTTTCCACCCAAACTCTGTTTGGCAATAACATTGCGAATTCGGCATAATTCGGCAGAACATAACAAAAAACTGTACATTGAGGTGTGCAAAAACAGTGCAATTTGTTCTGAAGACATTCCCTGTGCCCCAGTTGGGCGAACCGGAAAACGGCTTGGGATGCGCCTTGTACATTTTTACTGCGCACCCTATTTTCAAAAGTGAATGCGGGACATCAATCAAGTCAGGGTATTATCATGGATTTCAAAAACAGCCTCCTCGAAACGATCGGCAATACGCCACTGATCAAGCTTCGCCGGGCATCTGAGGAAACCGGCTGCACCATCCTGGGCAAGGCGGAGTTTCTGAACCCTGGTCAGTCGGTCAAGGACCGGGCGGCACTTTACATCATCGAAGATGCAATCGAGAAGGGCGAGCTAAAACCCGGAGGAACGATCGTCGAAGGTACCGCCGGAAACACTGGAATCAGTCTGGCTATCATCGGCAACGCCCTTGGCTTTAAGACCGTGATCGTTATCCCCGAGACCCAGACTAAAGAGAAAAAAGACGCGATACGCCTTGCCGGCGCTGAGCTGATCGAGGTCAAAGCCGTGCCCTATAAAGATCCTAATAACTACGTGAAATACTCCGGCCGGTTAGCGAAAGAGCTTAAAGAAAAAGAGACCAACGGGGCCTTCTGGGCCAACCAGTTTGATAACGTGGCTAACCGGGATGGTCACTACCGCTACACCGGCCCAGAAATTTGGAAGCAGACCGAGGGTAAGATCGACGGCTTTATCTGCGCAGTGGGCACCGGGGGGACGATCGCCGGTGTCTCACGGTTTTTGAAGGAGCAGAATAGGGATGTGAAAATTGGCCTCGCTGACCCGTTCGGAGCTGCGCTCTATAATTACTACGCCCATGGCGAGCTCAAGGCAGAAGGGGACTCGGTCACCGAAGGCATCGGTCAGGGACGCGTGACGACTAACCTGGAGGGAACAGAGATCGACTTCCCATATCGCATCCCGGATTCGGAAGCGCTCACCATCATCTTCGATCTTATCAAGGAAGAGGGCCTTGCAATGGGTGGCTCTACGGGCATCAATATTGCCGGCGCTAAGCGTCTCGCTAAGGAGCTGGGGCCGGGGCATACTATCGTTACCCTGCTTTGCGACTACGCCGACCGCTACCACAGCAAGCTTTTTAATCCTGCCTTCCTCAAGCAAAAAGGCCTTCCCGTGCCCGACTGGCTCAATGAGTGAACTTGCGATTTGACTGGCGTTTTCGCCTTCGAAACATTTTCTTGGCGCCGATCCAACGTGTTCGGATTGAATTAGGCGAACTGTCCGCGAATCTCTACACTGCCCCAAAGACTTCTGACGGGATTGGTGCAAATGTCTGAAACGCAACAAAAGAGCGGCATCGGCGGGTCCGAGGGCGCGAGGCCGCGCGTGGTGATCGTTGGTGCCGTCGCCCTTTGGTGCGATGGAATTTTCCTAGATCAACTGCGTACCCGGAAAGAGGAAGGCGATGTCTAGAGCTGACACAAGCACTCGATTCCGGCGGATCGCCACCGCCGAGCAACAGCGGTATCTCAGTGATGATCAATTCGTCGATGAGGTCTTCGCGCAAAAAGCGCTGTACGGTCGTACCTCCATCAATGTATAGATTCTCGAAGCCTTGCTTCTTCGCTAGCTGAACAATCTCACTTGGTGTCCCGCTCGCGAACTGAATGTGATCAGCAAATTCTTCTGGCGCCGATTTCAGCGTGGAGCTGAGTACTATGCCAGGTTTTGGATAATGCCAGCCCACTCCAAAGCCGAGCAGAGTTTCAAACGTTTTCCGCCCCATTACGACCGCATCGACTCTATCCATGAATTCAGAAAACCCTAGGTCATCGCCCTCGGGAATGAGTACGTAGCTCAACCAGTCCAATCCGCCATCTGGAGCGGATATGTAGCCATCAAGACTCGTTCCAATGTACACGATGTTGCTCATTAGACGTCTTATATCATCAGAACAACCGATACGCATCGGTTTCGCACGCTAACGCCGATTCGCACGGTCGAAAGGCATCTATTGGCCGCAAGTGGTCCTTCGGCGACCGATCCGTGAATGACCGCTTCGGGTCGGAAGCCGTCGCTGAAAGAATGCTTATATTGTCTCTTGAAATGTCCGCTTTGGGTCAAAAGCGGACTCTTTTAGTCCGGGGTTGACACATTTCCAAAGACCTACAAGACAATGATTCATCTGATTAGCGATCAGGTCTCCCAGTCCCACGTGAGCATTGCAGACATTAGAATTCAGAAACCGGAGAAATTCAATGATGGCTGGTTTGGAGTTCAGCGGAATAGTGAAAGCCACTGAACAAAATAAAGAGCTAGAAACGCTAAAGCCAACGCTTAAGAAAGAAAAGTGACTAGAATGGAATGGTGAGCCCGACAGGGATCGAACCTGTGACAACCTGATTACTCCACCACTACAGCTTTCGCTGCCCCTTAAGGGTTTGTAGCCCGGACTTTCTCTTCACCATGCCCCAAAGGGTTTAGGTGGGTGCCGTCAAGTCTCTACACGTTCCCCTTTCAGGGCTTCGCTCGGGATTGCCACCGCCATAATGCGCTGAGGGTTCCCCGAATTTGACACCTTTTCACTTACCGGTTTCCCGGTAAGGCTCCCATTAGCCAAAAGTCAGGTGCTCTACCAACTGAGCTACGGGCCCATTTCCATTCTATTCAAATGTTGAAAAATTGTTGAAAACACGAAATTCAATCAATCTCCCAGTTTATCTCACTCCGCATGTTGAAAATTTGTTGAAGGCAAAACTTTCAACCATCCACAAATTTACCTATACGCTGAAAGCCAAGCTTATCAACGACTAGAAAGCAATCATTTTCACTCCAAAACGCAGACCATTAAGCTTAAAAGTCAGGTGCTCTACCAACTGAGCTACGGGCCCACATGCCTGCTTCGAAATGCGGGCGCACAGTATGCCCACGCGCCTGCCGGGTCAAGCGACGATTGGCACCTGCGCGCCGAAAAAAAAGCGACCTCGGAACGAGTGCATTGCGCTAACCGATTTGATGGCTATGCTATGACGATGGGCGGAGGTCTCGAAATTTTAGGGCGGTTCGGATGGCCACTGGCCGTTGGCGGTTTATTACTGGTCACATTTATTTCCGCTTCCTCACAGCAGGAGGAAACACCCGGACACATTTATAATGATGCCGTATTCGAGCATGAAGATCCCGATGCCTGGTGGTGGATGACCGCCACGCACGCGGAGGAGGCCTGGGCTATGGAAGCGGGCAGCCGGGATATTGTGATCGCGGTGGTGGATGACGGCCTCAGGCTCAATCATGAGGATTTCCAGGGCAAGATTGTGGGCCAGGCTTCGTGGCACACGGACGATGGCAGTTTTATCGAGGAAGATTTTTTCGACGACAGTTATTTTGAACACGGCACGGCTGTGAGCGGTGTAGCGGCTGCAATCGGCAATAATGGCGTGGGCACCATTGGCATGTGTCCTGAATGTTCCCTGATGCCGATTCAATTCAGGAAGCTTATCGGCAATCCTTCATCGGGCAGCATATTGTGGGGTCTGCTTTATGCCATCCAGAATGGCGCGCCGATCATCAATCTCTCCACTGCCGCCGCCGATTGGGAAGATCTTCCGATCCGATTTTTGGACCCTTCGCAGAGATTCTCTGCCATAAATGGACTGCTTTTGGCACGGAGCGAATATTTCGAAGTGGCGTATAGCGAAACGGGTGGCAAACCGCTCTATGGCATTAGCGTGGAAGAAATGGTGAATGTGTCAGAGGTTGAGGGCTCACTGCTGGTGGTAGCGGCCGGCAACGAGAGTATTCCGGGCGACCTCAGCCCCTTCTGCTATAGTGAACGAACATTATGTGTGGGCAGCGTCACCGAGCGCGAGGATGGCAGCATCGCCCCCAGCAATATATCGGATTATGGCTTCATGGTTCAGGTCTCAGCCCCTGGGGAATATATCTGGACCACCAGCAGCGACCCCTCGGGCGAGGGATATCAATGGTCACGCGGCACCAGCCTGGCGGCCCCCATTGTGGCGGGCCTGGCGGGCCTTATCCTTTCGCGTCACCCTGAGCTCGGCCCAAAGGAGCTGCGCCAGATAATAATCGCCAGCGCTACGCCCATGACGCCTGAAAATGATGGTGAAGTGCGTTTCTACGAAGGTGGCAGAGCTGTCGAAGCGGAATTGTCCGCCTGGCACCGCGCCTATTTGAGGCTTTTGGGCAAGGATGAAAGCCTGCTACTGGACGGGCTGGAGCTGCGCACTCTGGTTGATATTATCCCGGTCGAGCGCAATGGTGTCTGGCAACGATCCCAGATTCAAATAGGTGAGGTTATTACGGTCGATACAGTTATCTGCGCGCAGGAAGAATGGCAGGATGAGGATATGTTTGCGGCCTGGGAAAGCGACCAATGTGCCAAGCCCGTTGGCCGACTTATCAACGCCAAACGTGCGCTGGAACTGGCTGACGCCGGCGGGGCCGGCGAAGAGCAGAGCGGGAGGGATGCGCCGGTTCTTTAGAAGGGATTTTAGCGCGCGCAGAGCCCGGTCTTGTCCGGCGATGGAACGCAAACTCACGACGGCGATTGTAGCAAATGGGGATCAATCGGCACAGGTTCGATCGTCTCCTGTAAAAGGATGCTGACGCGGCTGATGATCTCAAGGTGCAGCGGCTGCGGCTTACGGTGGGCGTCGAGGCGTACGACATGAGGCTCGGTTTCCGAAAGTTTACGATATCCCTGACGCACCCGCCGGCGGAATGCGACAGATTCTTTTTCG
>JACZYI010000232.1 GCA_022571175.1 Pseudomonadota bacterium | reverse complement strand
GCTAAAGCGCGTGATTATGCGCGTGGATGACTTTGATTTTGAATTACCAGAGAACCGGATAGCCCTGCGCCCGGCGCGTCCCCGTGATTCTGCCCGGCTGCTGGTAGTGCCCGCCGAGGGTGAATGGCAAGATAAATCCATTATGGAGCTCGCTGGTTTTGTCCAACCCGGTGACCTTCTGGTTTTTAACAATACCAGTGTTTTGCCCACGCGATTATACGGCTCGCGGGGCGAGGTCCGGGTTGAGATTACCTTGCATAAAAGACAAGGGAATGGTCGTTGGGCGGCCTTTGCCAAGCCCGGAAAACGCTTGAAACCGGGTGACCGGGTTAACTTCAGCACTTGTGAGTGCCGGGTGGCTGAAAAGCTCGCAAGTGGAGAGGTCATTCTGGACTTTGGCTCTGATGATGCCGTAGAGGCGGTGCTCCAAGGCGAAGGTGTTATGCCCCTGCCGCCCTATATTGCGGGCAAGCGTTCAACCGATGAGCAGGATGCGATCGATTACCAGACCCTTTATGCCGAGCGACCGGGTGCGGTGGCGTCGCCCACAGCAGGTTTGCATTTCACCGACACGGTCTTTCGGGCGCTTGAGAAGGCTGGAGCGCATTTCACATTTTTAACGCTCCATGTGGGCGCGGGCACCTTTTTACCGGTCAAGGTGGAGGATACCTCTGACCATATTATGCATGCGGAATTTGGCGAGATTGCCGAGGACAGCGCCCGGCTTATCAACCAGACCCGCGCTGAAGGGTGCCGTATCATTGCGGTTGGCACCACCAGCCTGCGATTGCTGGAAAGTGCTGCGGATGAAAACGGCCAGGTACATCCCTTTTCCAGAGAGACCAATATTTTTATCGAACCGGGATATAACTTCCGCGCAGTTGATCTGCTCTTGACCAATTTCCACCTGCCGCGTTCGACCCTCTTCATGCTGGTCTCGGCCTTTTCCGGGCTGGACGTCATGAAGCGGGCCTACGCCCACGCCATTGACTCGGGCTATCGTTTTTATTCCTATGGCGATGCTTGCCTGCTTTATCCCCGATCGGATGCCAAATGAGCCAGAGTTTTGAATTTCACATCAAAGCGAGCGACGGGGCTGCGCGGATGGGCGAAATCCGCACCCCCCGCGGCATAATCCGCACCCCCGCTTTCATGCCGGTGGGGACCGCCGCCACGGTCAAGGCCATGCATCCGGAAGAGGTGCGCGAGACCGGCGCTGATATCATCCTTGGCAATACTTACCATTTGATGCTGCGCCCGGGAGCCGAGCGTATGGAGCGGTTGGGCGGGCTTCATAAGTTTATGAACTGGCCCGGGCCGATATTGACGGATTCCGGCGGCTATCAGGTCATGTCGCTCTCCAAGCTCCGGAAAATCTCGGAAGAGGGCGTGACCTTCCAGTCGCACATCGACGGCGCTGAACATATGCTCTCGCCCGAGGCCTCCATTACTATCCAGCGCCAACTGGGCAGCGATATCATCATGGCCTTCGATGAATGCACGCCCTTTCCCGCGAGCCAGGATGAAGCGCGAAAATCCATGGAATTATCCATGCGCTGGGCGGTGCGTTCCAAAAAAGCTTTTGATGAAAATCCGGGCTCGTCAGCTTTGTTTGGCATTGTCCAGGGCGGGATTTATGAAGACCTGCGTCTGGACTCCATCGCTGCCCTGAAGGTGCTAGATTTCCACGGACTTGCCATTGGCGGGCTGGCGGTGGGCGAAGGGCAGGCGGAAATGTTCCGGGTGCTGGACTTTACCATGCCACAGATGCCCGCGGAACTTCCCCGCTATCTGATGGGGGTGGGCAAGCCCGACGATATGGTAGGCGCTGTCATGCGCGGTATTGATATGTTCGATTGTGTGTTGCCCACCAGATCAGGCCGCACCGGTCAGGCTTTCACATCACGCGGCACCATCAACATCAAAAATGCCCGCCACCGGGATGATAATGCACCGCTCGATGAAAATTGTGAATGTGCCACCTGCCGCGATTATGGCCGGGCTTATCTGCACCATCTGGTGAAATCAGAGGAGATTCTCGGTGCCATGCTCATGACCCGGCATAATCTGACCTTTTACCAAAACCTGATGGCGAACCTCAGGAATGCCATCGGCGAAGGCAATCTCGAAAGCTTCGACGACACTTTCCTGAAAGCCTATTCGGGCGAATAGCTCTACTCTTCATCCATAATGTCTTCGAGTGTCAGGCCCGCGTTGAGTTCAGCCAGCATGGCGGCATTGTCGGCCTTCACCTTGTCCATCACGGCAATAAAGCGCGGTTCATCGCGGATGGAATCAAACAGTGGGTTATCCTCAAACCACAGCCCGCCAACGGAATAGGTTCGCCCGGGCGTGTTTTGCCCATCGCCCATCAGCCAGCGCCAACCACATTGGTACATTGCTTCAAGCTCTGAAAGCGCCTCTTCCACGCGCTCTTCGGATGCTAGCAGCATTAACTCCAGCTCATGGCGAGACTGAATTTCCCGCGGAGTCTGCCTAATCAATAGTCTCACCATATTTTCCCGGAACTGTGCGCGAATGGCCGCGGCTTGTTCATGTTTGCCGGTTTGCTGCAGGCTGTAGGCCAGTTCGATGTAAAAGCTGGAGAGTCCCGGGAAATACGGCTTGGGATTATGGATCAGATCGTATCGCCGGTTGGAAAGCTCCCAATAGCGAATCATATTCTCAAAATGGCGTAGCCTGTAAGAAGCCTGTCTCAGTAGCAGGT
>JACZYI010000231.1 GCA_022571175.1 Pseudomonadota bacterium | reverse complement strand
GGTCTCGGGTGGGAGGTATGGTGCGATGGTATGGAAGTGACTCAATACACTTATTTCCAGCAGGTGGGCGGTATTGATTGTAAACCTGTCACCGGTGAGCTTACCTATGGGCTGGAGCGATTGGCCATGTATGTGCAGGGCGTGGAAAATGTCTATGATCTGAAGTTCAACCAAGACTATTCTTATGGCGATGTTTTCCTCGAAAATGAAAAGCAGTTTTCGGCCTATAATTTCGAGCATGCCAACACCGAGCGCCTGTTCCAGCACTTCAGGGACGCAGAAGAGGAATGCCAAACGCTTATCACCGCTGGATTACCCTTGCCCGCCTATGACCAGTGCATGAAAGCCAGTCATTTCTTTAATTTGCTGGATGCCCGCGGGGTTATTTCCGTGACCGAGCGACAAGCCTATATTGGGCGGGTGCGAGAGCTGGCAACCGCTTGCTGTCAGGCCTGGCTGGCTCATGAGGATCAGAGCTGATGGCCGAGCTTTTGCTGGAATTTTTATCCGAAGAAATTCCGGCCGGGTTTCAGGCGCGAGCGGAAGCAGACCTGAAACGGTTGTTATCAGCCGCCTTGAAGGCCGCCGGACTCACATTCGAGACCTTTGATACCTATTCAACCCCGCGCCGCCTGGTGGCTCATGTAACCGGTTTGCCATTGGAAACGCCCGATATTTCCGAAGAACGCCGGGGCCCCAAAATTGATGCGCCCGAAAAAGCCATTGAGGGTTTTTTAAAATCGGTTGGCATGACCCGCGATCAGGTGGAGGAGCGCGAAGAAAAAAAAGGCAAATTTCTCTATGCAATGATTGAGAAGAAAGGGCGTGCGACTGCGGAGATTTTGACCGACGCTCTCGCTGATATTGTAGAAGGGTTTCCTTGGCCAAAATCCATGTGTTGGGCAGAGGGAACTCTGCGATGGGTGAGGCCACTTTCAGGAATACTCTGTCTGTTTGACGCTGAGAAAGTGGCGTTCAAGGCTGGAAATATCCAGTCTGGTATCATATCAACCGGCCATCGTTTTCTGGCACCGGACGCCTTCGAAGTTAAAGATTTTGCTGATTACAGGAAAAAACTAAAAGCGGCCTACGTCATACTGGATGCGGATGAGCGGCGCGATCTGATAAAAGATGCTGCACATAAGCTGGCCAAAAAGGCGGGCGTCGAACTGGTGACAGATGATGCCCTGATTGCAGAGATTGCAGGCCTGGTGGAATGGCCGGTGCCGGGCATGGGCAGCTTTGATAAATCCTATCTGGAGGTGCCCGATGAAGTACTCATATCCGAGATGCGTCATCACCAGAGATATATATCCTGTGCCAATCCCAAAACTGGCGCGCTCACCAATAAATTCATCTATGTGGCCAATATCGAAGGTGATGAAGATGCCATCAGGCAGGGGAACGAGCGGGTTCTGAACGCACGGCTCGCGGACGCAAAATTCTTTTTTGAACAGGACCAGAAGACCAGACTGGAAGACCGGCTGGATCGACTGGACGGCATTATTTTTCATGCAAAGCTCGGAACCTTGGGCGAGAAAGCTGTCCGCATCAAAAAACTCGCGAGCGTTTTGGCGGCCTCTATCCCGGACTGTGATGCCAAACTGGCGAAGCGGGCAGGGCTTCTGGCCAAGGCCGATCTGGTAACCGGCATGGTGGGCGAGTTTCCTGAGCTACAGGGCGTTATGGGCGGATATTACGCGCAGCATGATGGGGAACATGCGAGCGTGGCCCAGGCCATTCGGGAGCATTACTCGCCCCGGGGCCCTGCGGATAATTGTCCCGGGCAGCCGGTCTCAATGGCGGTCGCGCTGGCGGACAAGATTGATACCCTGGTTGGTTTTTTCGGTATCAACGAACTGCCTACGGGTTCAAAGGATCCTTACGCTCTCAGGCGCGCGGCGCTGGGCGTCATTCGGATTATCGTGGAAGGTGGGCTCCGGATTAACCTCAACCCGGTTTTTGACCGTGCGGTCGACGGTTATTTTGACTTTTCCGGCGATCGGCAACGTGTGGCCCAGCAGGTAAAAGAGGCTGATCAGTGGGCTTATGCGGATACCTATTTACGGGACAAACAGGGAAACAACCCGCTCATGACCTTTATCGCTGGTCGGTTGAAGATACAGATGAAAGAGCAGGGCACCCGGCATGATTTGATCGATGCGGTGTTTTCGCTACTGCACGAAGATGATCTGGTACGGTTATTGGCGCGCGTTTCTGCCTTGCAGGATTTTCTGGGCAGTGAGGGCGGGTCAAATTTATTGGCAGGCTACAAGCGGGCTTCCAATATCGTTCGTATCGAAGAAAAAAAGGATGGGCGCAATTATAGCGGGGATATTGTTCTTGAACTCCTAAAAGAATCCCACGAGCAGGCACTTTATGAAGGGTTGGTGGCAGCGGGCATTGAGGTTAAACGGGCAGTGGCCGATGAAAAATTTGAGCAAGCCATGGCTGCCATCGCCGCTCTTCGCCAGCCTATCGACGGATTTTTTGATCATGTTACAGTCAATATTGAGGGTGATGCACCGCTCCGTGAAAATCGCTTGAAGCTCCTGAGCGCTATTCATAAGGCTCTCTCGTCAATTGCCGATTTCTCAGTGATAGAAGGTTAAAGATGCAAATTTCCATAACGGCCATGAGAGAGGGACATTGATGGGGAAATGGGTCTATGGTTTTGGTGCGGGGAAGGCAGAAGGCAACGCACACATGAGGGATTTGCTGGGGGGCAAAGGCGC
>JACZYI010000230.1 GCA_022571175.1 Pseudomonadota bacterium | reverse complement strand
CCATAGAGGCTTTTGGCCCGGTATCGACCAGCATGCCTTATGATAAATTGGAGGATGCCATCAGGATCGCCAATCTTGGCGATGGCTCTCTGGTGGGCTCGCTTTATACCTATGATGGTCAAATCGCACGCGAGATAGCGCTGGGGGCCGGGGCCTACCACGGTCGGCTGTTTATTCTAGATCGGGATTCGGCTAAAGAATCCACGGGCCACGGATCACCCCTGCCTCATCTGGTGCATGGCGGACCGGGCCGGGCGGGTGGTGGCGAGGAGATGGGCGGCATCCGGGGCGTCATGCATTATATGCAGCGTACCGCCATTCAGGGTTCACCCAATGTTATTACCGCCGTCACCAATCGCTGGACCAAAGGGGCCACTGAAATCAAAAAATCAGGTCACCCCTTCACCCATTTTTATGAAGAACTTGAAATTGGAGAGACCATCCACACCGCTGAAAAATTGGTAACGCTTGAAGATATTGAGCATTTTGCTGATTTTGCGGGCGATAAATTCTACGCCCACATGATTGAAGAAGCGGCCGCGGCTAACCCGTTCTTTGAGGGCCGGGTGGCCCATGGCTATCTTATTTTATCCTTTGCTGCCGGTCTGTTTGTGGAGCCAAATCCCGGCCCGGTTCTGGCTAATGTGGGGCTCGATAATCTGGCCTTTACCCAGCCGGTTTATCCCGGGGATAAAATTAAAGTGAGGCTCACCGTCAAACAGAAGAACCAACGCAACGATGATTATGGCCAGGTGCGCTGGGATGTGGAAGTCACAAATGAAAAGGGCGAGAGTTGTGCCACCTATGATCTTTTGACCATGAATGCCTATAAAAATCCCAAATCCTGACGCGAGATATGCCCGAGCCCTTTAAAAATTTATTCTCAGAGGCATTGATAAAAAATACCGGGGCCGAGATTTATGAGGTCTATCCAGCCTTTGATCGTGCGCGCTTTCAAAAACTGGCCTTGAAGGGTCTGGCCGCTCTGGAATTGAAAGAGCGTTGCAATCAAATCACCGCCTCATTGGTCAAAACATTACCGGAAAATTTTGAAGCGGCTGGTGATATACTTCTGGCCGCACTCGGCCCCGAATTGCAGAGCGAGCATGAAAACCCCGCAGGTCGTGGCCTGACCGGGTGGGCCGTTATGCCGCTGGCGCAATATGTGTCGGAGAGAGGATTGGGTCATTTCGATTTATCGCTCCGGCTGCTGCGCGAGATGACCATGCGTTCCTCTTCCGAGTTTGCCATCCGAACTTTTCTCATTGCCGATCAGGCCCGCGCCCTTGCGACCATCAGCAAATGGGCAAGCGATCCGAACCTTCATGTACGCCGGTTGGTGTCCGAGGGCACAAGGCCGCGGCTGCCCTGGGGTCAGCGCTTGCAAGCTCTGGTCCTGGACCCGGGCCCTATATTGCCTTTGCTGGAAGCTCTCAAGGATGACCCTGAGGAGTATGTGCGACGCTCGGTGGCGAATAATTTAAACGATATTGCCAAGGATCACCCGGATCTGGTGGCGGGCATTGCTATTAAGTGGTTGGATGGGGCTGGCGATGATCGTCAAAAGCTAGTGCGTCACGGGCTGCGCACGCTGATCAAGGCCGGTCACAAACAGGCGCTGATCGCGCTCGGTTACCGCAAGCCGCTGGTAACAATCAAGACCCTGAAGGTGGAGACAGCCGAAGTCCGGTTTGGGGGTGAGCTTACCTTTGAAATCGAAATCATGTCCCAGGCCAAAAGACCACAAGCCCTGATGATCGATTATGTCATCCATCACCGAAAAGCCAACGGCAGCACAACACCCAAGGTTTTCAAGTGGAAAAATTTTACCCTTGACCCGGGCCAGATTGTCCGTGCCAGACGGAAACATTCCTTCAGGGCCATTACAACCCGAAAATATTATGCAGGTCGTCATGGTCTGCAAATTATCATCAATGGCGAAGCTTTGGGCGAAGGGGTCTTTGAGCTGTTGATTTAATCTAATTTATAAATCAATTCGTAATTGTTTCCTGCCAAGGTCTGAAAACCGGCCACCAGCGGTCGTTTGAGATCGGCTGAGAAGGGTTGGGAATATACGGTTGATCCGATATTTCGGATATAAGGGCGGATTCACGTGCAATTTTTGCACCATGGGAGACCACTATGACCCGCATATCTTTTTTCGCTGTTTTTGGCGTTTTTACGCTTTTTGCCCTTACCCTGCCGACCGTTGCTGCGGCCCAAGACCCAGGCGACTGGTTGGTACGTCTGCGTACTATTGCGGTGATCCCCGATGAGAGTTCCACCATTGGAACCATCGGTGGCGCGGCCACTGTTGGCAACGAATATACCATTGAACTGGACTTCAGTTATTTCCTGACAAAAAATATTTCTGCTGAACTCATCCTCGCAACCAGTAAGCATAATATAGGTGCGGTTGGAACTACTCTTGGTGATCTTGATCTCGGGTCTGTCTGGTTGCTGCCTCCCACACTCAATCTTCAATATCATTTTTCACCCGATGCCAGAATCAATCCTTATGTGGGAGCCGGGTTAAATCTCACGCTCTTTCACAGCGTCAATAATGGCCCGACCGTGGTTGATATGGATTATAAAACTGCGATTGGTTTTTCGCTTCAGGCTGGTGTGGATATGCTCACCAGTGAAAAAACCTACGTAAATCTGGATATCAAAAAGTTGTTTCTTGATACCACAGTGACCATAGATGCGGGTGGTGCTGGGGTGGTGACGGCAGATGTCAATATCAACC
>JACZYI010000048.1 GCA_022571175.1 Pseudomonadota bacterium | reverse complement strand
CCAGTTTGGCATTGCCATCTTGCTCGCCAGTGGTGCCGCCGTGATTTATGCCCAGAATCTTTTTGTTGAAAGCAATAGTAAAATCTTCGACCGGGAAAATATTATACTTCTGGATCGCATTGGCCGGACAGGCGTTGCGGAAAAATACGAAACCTTGAAGGCAGAGCTGCAACGCATTCCCGGAGTTGACATGGTGAGCGTTTCCAACAATGTGCCCTTCGAACAGTCAAGTAGCACCAACACCTACTCCCTAGTGCAGGGTGATCTTGTCAATGAGATCAGTCTGCTCATAATATACAACGACCATGATTTTATGGCCACTTACGATATCCTGATCATGTTGGGCCGTGACTTTTCCCGCGAAATCGCCTCGGATACCTATCGGGAAGAAGTTGAAGGTGAAGACAGGCAGGAATCCGTCAACATTATACTCAATCGTATGGCAACAGTACAATTCGGCTGGGATAGTCCGGAAGAGGCCCTGGGTAAAAGCTTTTTCTATTCCGACCCTGACTCGCCAAATATTGAGCACAGAATTGTGGGTATTATCGAAGACATTAATTATCAGGGTATGCCCAGCCGCATCCGACCCATGATTTTTGTTGTGCGCCCGGCGGGCTTTCAAACTGCTGCGGTCCGCGTGAGTGGCGAGAATATGAGCGAAACCATCACCCAAATCGACGAAGTCTGGAACCGCGTCAACCCCGATTTTCCTTTGGTACGCAGCTTTCTCGATGACGAATTTATGCAGATATATCGCATTCTGCAGGGGCTTGCGGGCATTCTTGGTGGTTTTGCCATGGTGGCGGTTTTCGTAGCCTTCATCGGGCTCTTCGGACTCTCGGCTTTTGTCACGCGGGCCCGAACAAAGGAAATAGGCCTGCGCAAGGTGATGGGTGCCGACGTCGCAGGGATTATCAGGCTCGTCGTTTACCAGATCTCAATACCGGTTCTTGCCGCCATTATTCCAGCCACTTTACTGGCCTGGGCCGCCATGACATTTGGCTATTTGCAGCTGTTTCCAGAACGCATATCCTCTGTCGTGCCATTTGTAATTGTTGCTGCGGTGACCGTGCTGGTGCTGGCCTGGTGCATAGTTTCCTACCATGCCTGGCGCGTGGCCCGCACCAACCCAATTCACGCGCTGCGGTATGAGTAGGAGTAAGTTTTTTGCATCCAAATTCACTGGTTGAAGCATCTAAATGAATAAGAAAGTGTTGGTTTCAATCAGGAGACAGCGAAATGTTTAAAAATTATATTTTGGTAGCGCTTCGCAATCTGGTGAAGCAGAAGCTTTTCACGGCAATCAATATTGCTGGACTGGTTATCGGCCTGATGGCACTGGTTCTGGCCAATGGTCTTGTCAACCACGAGCAGAATTATGATACCTTCTTCCCCGATAACGACCGCATTTATGTAATTGGCGGCATAGTCAATCCAGAGGCGAACCAACCAATCCGGTTTATGCTGGGTGTCCCTTCGCCAGTACAGCCGTTAGTTGAAGCCAATGTTCCCGGAGTTGAATATTCAGCCCGGCTGTGGCAAAGCGAGCGTGTTGCCCGTGTCGGTGACAGGAGATTTTATCAGGATGTTCGCTTCACCGACCCCGATTTCCTGAAAATTTTTGCTATGGACTTTATCGCTGGCGATGCAGCAAATGCGCTCGCCACACGCGATGGTCTGGTGATAACCGAGAGTGCCGCCAAAAAATATTTCGGTGATACCGATGCCCTGGGGCAAATTATCACCATCGACAACCGACTTGACCTGAAGGTCAATGGCATTATTAGCGACATCCCCAGAAACAGTCATTTCACGAATACCCTTATTGGCGCCATTCCTTTCGAATTTCTGGCCCGAATCGAAATTTATGAAGAATTAACCGGCGCCACATTAAACCAAGTCTGGGGTGGAACCTCTGCGCAAAATTATACCTATTTGAAGCTTGAAGAAGGTGTTTCCCTAGACCTGGTGAATGCCTCACTGACTCAACTTTATCAAACCTTCGTGCCAGAACAAAATGATTTCCAGATCGACTATTTCCTGGCACCGCTCTCCAATGTTAACAACTGGGTATGGGATGCACTTGGCGTGCCAGTGCCACAAAGCATCCGCATTCTGGGTATCCTCATTCTTCTGGTGGCGATTATCAATTACAGCAACCTTACCAACGCCCAGTATATGGGACGTATCAGGGAAATCGGCCTCCGGAAATCGCTTGGTTCCAGCCGAAAGCAGCTTTTCTTCCAGTTTTTTACTGAGAGCGTTGCCGTTGCCACTTTTGCGCTGATCATAGCAGTAACACTTTCTATTCTGACGCTGGAGCCCCTTAATGATTTAACAGGCAAGAATTTCACCCTATCAGGCCTGTTTACTCCGGGTGGTCTGGCACTGCTCGCCGGAACAGCTGTGTTCACAGGGTTTTTGGGTGGTGTTCACCCGGCGCTCAAGATTTCAAAGACGCCAGCAGCTGCCTGCCTTTCGGACCGAGGTTTGACCGATGGTGGACGAGGCAAATTACGGAATTTAATCGTCGCATTCCAGTTTGGCATTGCCATCCTTCTGGCCAGCAGCGCCGCCGTTATTTATGCACAGAACCAGCATGTGGATACGCACAACACCTTGTTCGACCGGGATCATATTGTGCTGCTGGACCGCGTCGGCCGAGATGGTGTGGCCGAAAAATATGAAACCATGAAAACCGAACTCTTGCGGATTCCGGGTGTGGAAAGCATGACCGCGTCAAATAACGTACCCTACGAACAATCAAGCAGGACAACGACGGTTTCACGCGTGCATGGCGAAACTGCCAGTGAAGTCTCGTTTCTTACGATCTATACCGACCACGACTTCATGTCGACTTACCACGTCCCCATTCTCGCGGGCCGGGATTTCAACCCTGAGATAACTCTAGATACCTTCTTCGAAGCTGTGGAGGGAGAGGAAAGACAGGGTTCAGTCAATATCATTCTTAATCGCCTGGCGGTAACGCAATTGGGCTGGGATAGCCCAGAACAGGCGCTGGATGGTCGTTTCTTTTTTTCAAACCCGGACTCCCCAACCATTGAGCATCGTATTGCCGGGGTGATTGCAGACTTTAATTATCAGGGAACATTTTCGCAGGTTCGGCCAATGATCTTTTATGTACGGCCTGCTGGTTTCCAAACCGCCGCACTCCGTATTAGCGACAGCAACATTAATGATACTGTCAACCAAATCGATGCTGTCTGGAACAATATTCACCCGGATTTTCCCCTGGCACGCAGCTTTCTTGACGACCAGTTTAATCAGACATTTTCTCTTATTCGAATGCTTGCCACCGTTCTCGGCGGCTTTGCACTGGTCGCGGTTTTCGTGGCCTTTATCGGACTCTTCGGCCTCTCGGCTTTTGTGACAAAAGCCCGCACCAAGGAAATTGGTATCCGCAAGATACTTGGAGCCACGGTACCGAGACTGATCAAACTGGTGGTTTACCAGATTTCCATACCCATACTTGCTGCCATAATCCCGGCCGCCTTGCTGGCCTGGGCTGCTATGACATTTGGTTATCTACAGCTATTCTCGGATCGCATTCCATCTGTGGTACCCTTCGTGAGCACTGCAGCGGTTGCTGTGCTGGTGCTGGCCTGGGGCGTGGTTTCCTACCACGCCTGGCGCGTGGCCCGCACCAACCCAATTCACGCGCTGAGGTATGAGTAGGGACTGTAATCTACCTGCATAATGCGGTAAGGCACTTGAATGAAATTCAAGTCTCCCCTCACCCGTGGCACGCTCATCAAGCGCTACAAGCGCTTTTTGGCCGATGTGGAGCTGGACGACGGGCGCATCATTATAGCGCACTGCGCCAATTCGGGCAGCATGATGGGGGTCAAGGAACCCGGGTCCACCGTCTGGCTGGCGCCCAACCTGAACCCCAAGGCCAAACTCGACTGGCGCTGGGAGCTTCTGGAAGTGGATGGCCGCCTGGTGGGCATCAATACCCACCACCCGAACCATATTGTGGAAGAAGCAATATTGGATGAACAGGTGCCGGAATTGACAGGATATGCCGGGCTCAGGCGGGAGGTAAAATATGGCCAGAACTCGCGCATTGATATTCTGCTCGAAAACCCCCATGCATCCGATCAGTCGCGTCTCTGTTATGTGGAGGTGAAAAATGTGACGCTGCGGCAAAACGGGCGGGCGGAATTTCCCGATGCGGTGACGGCACGGGGCACCAAGCATCTCAGAGAATTGGCGGAAATGAAACGAGAGGGCCATCGCGCGGTCATGTTCTATCTGATAAACCGCATGGACTGCGACAGTTTTTCGCTTGCCCGCGAGATCGATCCAGCCTATGCCACGGCCTTCGGAAAGGCTATGGACGCAGGCGTTGAAGCTCTGGCCTATGCCTGTCTGCTCACCACAAAGGCCATCCGGGTAGAGCGAAAAATTCCGATTGAATATTAAAAAGTCTTTTACCCACGTGTGAGAGAACTATATTCAGCTATTGAACCAAGTGCTGAGATAATTTTGAGTTTGAAATGAAACAGGGAAAAATGCAGCAGAGCTCCTATATCCCGGCGGATGAAACGCCGCTCCAAACCACCACTGCTATCAAAATTCATGGTCCGGAGGCATATGCTGGCATGCGCAAGGCCGGAAAACTGGCAGCGGAAACGCTCGATTTCATTACCCCCCATGTTCGACCCGGCATTACCACCGGTGAATTGGATGATCTCTGTGCTGGTTTTATTCAGGATCATGGCGCAATTTCTGCACCCCTGAATTATCGCGGCTTTCCAAAATCGGTCTGTATTTCAATCAATCATGTGGTTTGCCACGGAATTCCGGGCACCAAACGGCTGATGCAAGGGGACAGCCTGAATATTGATGTGACACCCATTGTTGATGGTTGGCACGGCGATTCAAGCCGCATGTTTTTTGCCGGTGAGGTGCCGGTGCGCGCTCGCAGACTATGCACTATTACCTATGAGGCCTTGATGCGTGGCATTGCCGCGGTGAAACCGGGAAACCATCTGGGAGATATCGGGCACGCCATCCAGTCCTATGCCGAGGGCGAGCGCTGCTCTGTGGTCAGGGATTTTTGCGGCCATGGCCTGGGCCGGATTTTCCACGATGCACCAAACGTGCTGCATTATGTCGTGGCTGGAGCCGGTGTGGAGCTCAGGGAAGGCATGATTTTCACCATTGAGCCCATGATCAATCTGGGCAAGCCCGACACCAAATTGCTGGAAGATGGCTGGACCGCTGTGACCCGCGATAAAAAGCTTTCCATGCAGTTTGAACACTCGCTTGGCGTGACCGCAGATGGCTGCGAAATCTTCACACTCTCGCCCAAAGGCTTTACGAAACCGCCCTACAGCCTGTAAGAGTTCTGAAATACTCTGATATCACTGAGGTGCCAGGGGAGCGCGCGTAAAGGAGTCAGCCATAAATGGCCAGGAAACCTGATTATCTGGGGCACCGGAAACGTCTTCGCCAAAGGTTTATGAAAACCGGCGGCGATGGGCTTGCGGACTATGAGCTTCTGGAAATGCTGTTGTTTCTGGGGCTGCCCCGGCGCGATGTGAAACCCATCGCCAAGGCGTTGATTCGCAAATTCGGAAGTTTTGCCGAAGTAATAAGCGCTGAGGATGCCCGCCTCAGGGAAGTGAAAGGTGTGGGTGAAAGCGCAATTGTAGCGCTGAAAATCGCCCGCGCTGCGGCTCTCAGATTGGCGCAAGAACGGGTATTGGAAAAGCCTGTGATCAATAGCTGGGATGTTTTGCTGGATTATTGCCGGGCTGCCATGGCCTATGAAAAAACCGAACAATTCCGCATTCTGTTTCTGGACAAGAAAAATATGCTGATTGCCGACGAGGTGCAGCAAAAGGGCACAGTCGACCACACGCCCGTTTATCCGCGTGAAGTGGTGAAACGCGCACTGGAACTGGGCGCATCGGCCATCATTCTGGTGCATAACCACCCCTCGGGTGACCCCACCCCTTCGGTGGATGATATTGATATCACACGCGAGATCGAAGATTTGGTCTCAAAGCTCGGGGTTCAGTTGCATGACCATGTGATTATCGGCAAAAAAGGGCATTTCAGCTTCAAGTCCAACAAGATTTTATAATTTTTATTCCGGCGGAATGGCACATGACCGGGTTGCCCTTCGCTGCGGAAAGCTTTATCCATGCGGCCATAAACTTTGATGATTATCGGGGCATGAGCAGATGACGGATGACGAGGCCAAAGACGAACTGGATGAAAAACTGAAGCAGGCTGGCAAGCTGCTTTCAGGGGGGAAACCGGGTGAGGCTGAAGTCCTCTGCATAGAGATTTTAAACAAGGATGCCCACCACGCCCCTGCCCTTATGATGCGTTCGCAGATTGCCTTTGGGTATGGCAAGCTCGATCTGGCAGCAGAATTTCTGCGCCGCTCCATGATGGTCAATCCTGACCAGCCGGGAGGCTGGCTAACTCTGGCCCAGGCCTACCGCGACTTGGCCCGCCATGATGATGCGGAGGATGCGCTCCGGAAACTGCTCGAGCAAGAACCGGAAAATGCCCAGGCCCTGATACAAACCGGCATTGAACAAATTTTGATCGGCCATCTGGATGAAGCTGAAAACCTGCTGAGGCGGGGCATTGATGCAGACCCCCATCAGGGACTGGGCTATATTTCGCTGGTAGCGGCAGTGGCCCTCGGACCCGGGGACAAAGTGATGACCCGGATGCAGAAACTGGTTGAAGCGGGCGAGGTCACCCTTGATGACCGGGTGCTGATTGCCCAGGCCCTGGCGAGTGCGCTTTGTGAGCAGGGTAAAACAGAAGAATTCTGGCAAGCGCTCATTCACGCCAATGGCCTGCAACTGGGCCTTCGGGACATGTCCATCAAATCATATGAGACCCTTTTTGATCGCATGAAAAAAACCTTTGATGCGGAGTTCGTCCAACAGCGTGCTCTGATATCAAGAGCGCCCTTCGTGCCGGTCTTTATTGTTGGTCTTCCCGGCGCGGGCACGCCTTATCTTGAAAATCTTCTGGCCGGGCACTCCCAGATAACATCGGCTGGCGCCCTGCCCTTCATACGCAACCGCATAGCAGGTGGCATCCAGGCGGTCACGGCAGATATTTACCCGGAGGCAATCAGAAAGCTCAATCTGGAAGCGCTGACGGATTTGTCGGCTGATTATTATCGCTCACTGCTTTCCCGCGTTGGTCAGTCTGCCTATGTGCTCGATGTGAACGCCTCCAATTTTCAGGCGCTTGGGCTGATCTACAAGCTGTTTCCCAATGCCAGGGTTTTGAATGTGACCCGCGAGCCCATGGCAAACGGTTTTGAATGTCTGAAAAGCTATGACCCCGGAAACGAGATTTTCACCATCGATATGGAAGCCTTTGCCGGTTATGCCCGGCTCTATAATGATTTGATGAGCTATTGGCGAACGGTGACACCGAATTTCATATTTAATGTGAGTTTCGAGGCATTGGCCGAAGATCCGGCCAAACAGATCAAGCGGGTGCTTAAATTCTTAGGCTTGAAATATGAAAAGGCCTGCCTGGAAGATCACGGTCGGCCCATTCGCACCACCAGCCTGATGCAGGCCCGCCAACCCCTGTCGGTCAACCTCATTGACGCCTGGAAGCGGCATGAGAAAAACCTGGCACCCTTGAAAAAAGCCCTGAAGGCAGAAGGGCTTATTTGAGGGCAAACTTGCCCTTCACATGCAACTCTGATAGGTAAGCCCCTCAATTTTGAGGGTTTTTACCCGGTTAGATACAAGCAAAGGATAAAAAGTCCCATGATCCCGCGCTATTCGAGACCCGAAATGGTCGCCATCTGGCAAGACGAGGCCAAATTTCAAATCTGGTTTGAGATCGAAGCCCATGCCATGGACGCGCAAGCCAAGCTTGGGGTTATCCCTGAAGACGCGGCCAGGGCTGTCTGGGAGCGCGGCAAGTTTGAGGTGGAGCGTATTCTGGAGATTGAGGCCGAGGTCAAGCATGACGTGATCGCTTTCCTCACCAATCTGGCGGAACATGTGGGCGATGAAGCGCGCTTTGTGCACCAGGGCATGACCTCATCGGATGTGCTCGACACCTGCCTGAGTGTGCAGCTCACCCGCGCCGCCGATATTCTGATTGATGATATGAAGGCACTCCTGACCGTGCTCAAGGCCCGTGCGCTCGAACATAAAAACAGCATTTGCATCGGCCGCAGCCACGGCATCCATGCGGAACCCACCACTTTCGGGCTGAAGCTCGCCAGCTTTTATGCTGAGTTCGACCGGGGCCTCACGCGACTTCGCACCGCGCGGGCGGAAATTTCCACCTGTGCCATTTCGGGCGCGGTTGGTACTTTCGCCAATATCGATCCGGCGGTGGAAGCCCATGTGGCGGAAAAGATGGGGCTAAGAGTCGAACCCATATCAAGCCAGGTTATCCCGCGTGACCGTCACGCCGCCTATTTTGCCACCCTGGGCGTCATCGCATCTTCTGTTGAGCGCATTGCTACCGAGATCAGGCATTTGCAGCGCACGGAAGTGCTGGAGGTGGAGGAATATTTCTCACCGGGCCAAAAGGGTTCCTCCGCCATGCCCCACAAGCGAAATCCCATATTATCGGAAAATCTGACCGGGCTGGCGCGTATTGTGCGCATGGCCGTGACCCCGGCGCTGGAAAATGTGGCGCTCTGGCATGAACGCGACATCTCACATTCCTCGGTTGAGCGCATGATTGGGCCGGATGCCACCATCACGCTTGATTTTGCCCTGGCCAGGCTCACCGGCGTGATCGAAAAGCTGGTGGTCTATCCAGAGACCATGAAGGCCAATCTTGAAAAGCTCGGCGGAATTGTGAACTCACAGCGCGTGCTTCTGGCGCTGACCCAGGCTGGTCTCTCACGCGAAGACTCTTACGGCCTGGTGCAGCGATGTGCCATGAAGGTCTGGCAGGATGGCGGGCATTTGCTCGACTATCTGAAGGGTGATGATGAGGTCACCGCCGCCCTTTCAGTGCCCGAACTTGAGGGACTTTTTAACCTCGATTATCACACCAGACATGTGGACACGATCTTCGCCCGCGTATTTAGCTAAGGCGTGATCGAGATGTTTTCCCGGTTCGGGATCTGGGCCATAATTCCAAATCCACCAAAAGCCTCGGTCACAGCAAAGACAATTTCGTTGTCGCCTTCTTTCAGGGGCAGGAAAAGTTCATCAAAAAGTCCAATCGTTCCGAGATAGCGGAAGTCCCGGCTGCGATAGCTATTGTCGCCCTGGTAAATCAGCTTGTCATTTAAATAGAGCCTGACCTTGTCCGAATAGCCAAATCTTATGGACCGGGCCGCATCCTGGCCCACCGTAACCGTTACGGCCACCAAAAGAGTGTTGCCATTTTCCACACCCAAGTCTGCCATGGGTGCCAGATTGGTGATGCCTGTTATTTCTGACGGGACTTCACGCCAATCTGTATCATCCAGTTCCATTTCATCAAGGCTGTAGAAACCATCCATAATGGCACCATCGAAAAAATTCGAGATCCGCCAAGTCTCAATGCGGTTTTCAAGCGCGGGCGGCATAATCCCGTCCGCATTGCCAACGATTTCCACCTCATCGGTGGCCATATAGCTGAAATTCGCGTAGCGCGCAGGCTGAAGTCCAGCACGGATGGAAAAACCACCGGATGCTGCCTCCCGTTTCATCTTCGGCACATGCAATATGGGTTCATCACTGTCGATATAAATATCGGCCTGGTCGCCCTTGACCACGATCTTGATATGCATCCATTGATCGACTTTATAGTCATGGGGCACGCTGTAGATGGGTCCGTGATAGAGTTGCCATGCTGAAAGACCGTTGGTGACCGGGGTATATTGCATGGCGTCGGCCTTTCCGCTTTGTTGTGGCCGGATATAGAATTCTTCGGCGTTAAAAGGGTCCTGCACCCGCCAGCGCACACCGGGGAAAGCCCGAAGGCCATTGGTGGCGATATCAAACTCGATTATCCCGTTCAGAAATTCAGCATCCATCAGAGTGGCAGTGCCGTTTTCCAGATAAAGTGTCTCTTCCCCCAGATAATTTTCCAGCCGATGGCTTGACCCCTCACTATAGGTCCAGGCCTCACTGGTAAAAGGAACCGGCTGGGCTCGAGCAACACCCGTTGCCATGATTACAATCAGAACCGCCGACAGTAATGCACCAGATTTTTGCATGACGTTATCTCCTCGCTCGTTTTTTTGTTATACCCATAATGTACCAGACCGGGGCTCAAGACCAGCATCCGGTATTCACCTTGTCTTATAAAGCCTTCTCCTCAACGCATTATTGTATAATTCGGCCTGCCTGTGGGTCATGCTCAAAATCGAGTGAACAGAGACATCTTGGTTCACACTGCTAAAGGATATTCTATTCCGCGCTCGTAAAACTTGTCAGACGGGTTCGGATCAGACAAGGCCAACATAAAACAGGTCCTCGCGCCGGGACTTGGCGACCCTGCAAAAAAATAATGACCGGACCAGTTAATTAGCCCGGCACGACAGCAACGAGGATAAAATCTTATGGCGACCGCACGCGGGCTTGAATCAAGGCCACAACTCTATCTGACAACAGCTCTGATATCACTCTGGTTGGCACTGCCCGGCACTGCCCTGGCCCAGGATGCAGCGGAAAATTACGTGGATGATGCTGCCACACCAGAAACCGAAGTGGCAGACTCGACCATTGTTTATGGGCCAGATTTCTTTGCGCAATATCCAAATGCAGTAACAGTACTGGATTTAATCCGGCGCATTCCCGGCGGCCAGGCAATATTAAACTCAGGCAGCAGAGAGCAGCGACGCGGGTTTTCAGGTAATGATGACAAGATTCTGATCAATGGCAAACGTCAGTCTGGCAAGTCCAATGATTCCGAAAGTACGCTCGGTCGCATAACCGTTAACCAGGTGGAGCG
>JACZYI010000047.1 GCA_022571175.1 Pseudomonadota bacterium | reverse complement strand
AGAGCCTTGGAGTTGCGCCCGAAGATGATCCTTCAGGGTCAGCCGCTCTTGAAGTCGCTGTTCAAATGCCTCACCTCCTTCAGCCGAAGAACCGCCGA
This sequence comes from Pseudomonadota bacterium, assembly GCA_022571175.1. Classification (GTDB taxonomy): domain Bacteria; phylum Pseudomonadota; class Alphaproteobacteria; order Sphingomonadales; family SMXR01; genus JACZYI01. Next base: position 10,837 of record JACZYI010000047.1, on the reverse strand, counting down.
TGACACCATATCCGCTATAACCCATCTGCTCCGATGCCATGGCACCGGGGCTGTCAGTCACAGAATCATTATTAAAAATATTTTCTCCAAGATCCGTATCCAATGGTGCATCCGGCGACGATCCCAGATTTTCGCTGGATTGCATAAGATCATCAGATGTGGCTACTTCTGGCTCCTCACTGTCTCCTTCGCTCGCCGATATTTCCTCCGCAGTTGGAGTCTGGCCTTCACCGTCTGATGATTCTGGATCGCGCGCCTCCAGTAGGGGATTTTTTTCGATTTCCTGGGAAACAAAATCTTTGAGATCGATATGGGATAATTGCAAAAGCTTGATAGCCTGCTGCAACTGCGGCGTCATAACAAGTTGTTGGCTTTGTCTGAGGTCTAATCTTGGAGCAAGCACCATAGTCCCACCCTATACCGTAAACCGGTCGCCAAGATAAACGCGACGCACATCAGCATTTTTGAGCACCGCATCCGCATCGCCCTCCATCAACACATGCCCATCATAAATGATGTAAGCGCGATCAATGATTTCAAGCGTTTCCCGGACATTATGATCCGTAACCAAAACACCGATACCACGGTCCTTCAGGTGGGAAACAAGTTCCCGAATTTCCGAGATGGCAATAGGATCAATTCCGGCAAAGGGCTCATCAAGAAGAATAATGCCCGGTTGACTGGCAAGCGCTCTCGCAATTTCGCAGCGCCGTCGCTCGCCACCGGAAAGGGCTAACGCTGGCGTATAGCGCAAATGCTTGATGGTAAATTCATCAAGTAATCTGTCGAGGGCTTCTTCCCTTATATCTTTATTGGGCTCGACAACCTCAAGCACAGAGCGAATATTGTCTTCTACATTCAGCCCTCTGAATATGCTTGCTTCTTGTGGCAGGTACCCAATGCCTAGACGAGCACGACGATACATAGGCAAATGAGTTATATCCTTGCCGGCAAGTTGTATTCGACCCATATCGGGAGCAATCAGCCCGGTGATAATGTAAAAGCAGGTTGTCTTGCCTGCACCATTTGGGCCCAAAAGGCCAACCACTTCACCCTTTTTGACCGTGAGGCTTATATCCCTCAACGCAGGACGCCTGCCGTAATTTTTCCCGACTCCAAAAACCTGAAGCCAGGCATCGTCGGCATCCTGTTTCAGCTCTCCCTTATCTGGTACTACATCGTTGCCTGAATTCTGCTTCATCTCTAGACTTATCCCGCCCTTTTTATGAATCCGCCGAAGACCGTCCAGCAACCAATTGAACCCAAGACCAGTTAACAAACTCTAATCGTTTGCTCATTTGGCTTCAATCTTGCGTGGCCACGAGTCCACCATACGCATAAACAAAAATAATAAAAGAAAAAGCGGGCTCAATGGCTATGAGCTGCCGTTGTCTGTTTCCGGTGCTTTGAACCGGCCTCGCACGCGTCCTTCGGAATCACCTTCCCCAACGCTGTCAAATTTTATGACTCCGCTTGTGAGATCAAGTTCCAGACGATCACCACGAATTATGGTTTCACCACGGCGCAGGGTTACATCCCCCCCCAATGTAATCAATCGACGAGCCACATCATAAATACCCCACTCGCTTTCAGCGCTTTCGCTCGGAGTTGAAAGTTGCACCGTGCCGCGGGCATCCAGTCGAGCAATAGAGGGCGTAGCGCCGGTGTCTTCAGGGTCATAAAAAACCGTTAATTCATCGGCCAGAAACACCATGTCGCCCTGCACCGCCTCCACCGACCCGATAAAGAGTGCAATATTTTCGCGTTGCCGAACTTCCAGTCGGTCAGCTGTTATTTCGATTAGCTGGTTGATGTCATGTTCGCGCAGAGCCGAAATCTCCTGCCCGGTCGAAGCATTTATGCTTAGCAAAAATATCGAAGCTATGGTGGCGGCGCGAACCAGCAACCCCTTTGCTGCGGACTGATTCTGCCCATGGCCTGTAATGCATATCATCATTTCTCATTCTCTATATCGGAAAGCCGTGGGTTAATGACCATCCTCACATGACCTTCAAAAATCGCCAGCCTTTGATCAACCAAAATTTCGAAACTATCGGCTTCAAATACCCCGACCGGACCACTGCCCGTAATAGAACTTTTGCTCATGGCACGCTTTTCAACCATGTTGTAACGCGCGTCAACAGCCCTGAATTGATAACCGTCGGTAGTTGCCATTTCAACACCACCTCCGAGCTCCAGCACTTCCTGATCTATTAGGTAGATTCCGGTAGCTGAAAAGATACGTAAGCCGGTTTCATCATCGATGTCCATAATAGCAGATATGTCGTTCAAACGTACACGGGGATCATCAGGTGAATCTTGAATGCCTGATGACGCTTCAATGACAAAGGGTCTGTTCTTATCATCGGTCCCCACATAGCGGGGATTGATCATTCGCACGGTACCATCGCCAGACGCTACATCTTCCTGGGATAAGGTAAAGCTGACTTCGCTGGTTTGAATGTTGGGCCAGATCAAAAGTGTTATGGCAAGGCCAAGTGCAATGGCACTCAATCCCCAGCGCAATACCACGATAAAACGATCATATAATCCGAAGTGTTTCGTGGCTCGATTGTTTCTGTTTTTAGCGTCCGGGTTCATTGAAGCCCTTTCAGGAGTGGGCAAAAATATCGGTTTCCAACCACCCGCCAAGATCAAGTTCAATCCTGTGCGGTAGAAAACCAAAGGCTGCATCTGCCATGCCAGCGCGGTTTTCTCGCTTCAGCATATCTTCCAGCTGTTCCTTCAAGCGGTGCAAATAAAGGACGTCACTAGCCGCATATTCAACTTGTGCGTCGCTATATTTTTCCGCCCCCCAATCCGAACTCTGTTGCTGTTTGGAAAGGTCAATATTCAATAATTCTTTGCATAAATCTTTCAGCCCGTGTCTGTCTGTGTATGTGCGAACCAGTTTGGAAGCGATTTTAGTACAAAAAACGGACTGTGGCATGACGCCAAGAGAATGTTTGATCACGGCCATATCAAATCGGGCAAAATGAAAGATCTTGGTCACTTTCGAATCTTCAAAAAGAGCTTTCAGGCGCGGAGCGGCATAGTCACCCGCCCGAAATTTCACCAGATGTGCATTACCATCACCTGCAGATAGTTGCAGCAAACAGAGCCTGTCCCGCAAGGGATTTAAACCCATGGTTTCAGAATCAACTGCTACTGCGGCCCCAAAATCAAGGTCGTTGGGTAAGTCGCCTTCATGAAGTTCTATGGTCATAAATCTCTCTTTCTTATGCCCCAAACCGGTTTGCCCGAAAACATTAGCCCCGGGCGGGGTTTCTCACCAGAGATTTGATCAACAAAATGATGAAATTATGGTGCCCAGGAGAAGACTCGAACTTCCACGACCATACGGCCACTAGCACCTGAAGCTAGCGCGTCTACCAATTCCGCCACCTGGGCACCGAAATCCGAGCCGTTGGCTACCGCTAGATTTCTATCTTGTCAAGTCCCAGAAAGGGCTTGGGTGACAACAAATCGGTTTAAAAGTTAAACCAGACCAGAAGACCCAGGCCCATCAAAACCCGGTAAATGACAAAAATTGTCATATTGGACCTTGCCAGCCATTTCATCAGAAAATGTATGGCCCCAAGAGCCGCAACAAATGCCAGAGCTGCCGCCATCATAGCGTCCAGCAACACCCCATCCATGCCTTTCTGAATCAACTCAATGCCTGCTAAACTGCCTGCCGCGAGAATTGCTGGAATTGCCATCAACATTGAAAATCTTGCAGCATCTTTTCTCTCAAACCCGAGATAGCGCCCGGCAGTCATGGTTATTCCGGAGCGGGAGGTCCCGGGTATCAGAGCTAAAATTTGAGCAAGCCCGATATAAAGCCCGTCTTTTAATTTGAGATCATTCATGGTTCGCTCGCGCGCACCCCTCTTGTCTGCCCAGTAAAGCAACAGGCCAAATATAATGCTGGTAGTGGCAATCACATTTATCGAGCGTAACATGCTACTCAACCCCGAGGCATAGAAAACAAAGCCAAAAACGACCACTGGTAGAGTCCCGATTACCAGCGCCCAAAATAGCTGGCGATATCGCGTGTCCGCAATAGAACGCCGTGCAAAGCCCAACCCGGCTGCCGCCAAAAAAGCCAAAAACAACCCCCGAGTATCGCGCCAGAAATAAAGCAAGACCGCTACCAATGTTCCCACATGTACAGCCACATCAATCAGCAAACCCTGATCCTCATATCCGGTCAGGGCCGGAATCAATATAAGGTGACCGGAGGACGAAATCGGCAAAAACTCGGTGATCCCCTGCACAAGGGCAACGATCAGAATATGAAGCAAACCCATTTCTTATCTTTCCATCGCCATCATCGCGCCACCCATGGGCCCCGCCATACACCCGTGATCAGGATGTCACCAGACATTAACATGCTGACATCTTTTGGGAATTTATGTTTTGAGTATAGCCTGGGGAGATCGCTTGCTATACTCTTCTCTGGTGCGCATTCTTTACCATATGTGGCTGTCACCGGCCTGCCGAAAGGTGCGATTGGTACTGGCAGAAAAAAAGCTGGATCACAATCTAAAAGTGGAACTGGACTGGGAAAAACGTCCGGATTTCTTGAAAATGAACCCGGCGGGGACGGTCCCGGTTCTGATTGAACTGGATGGCACCATACTGGCTGACGCGGTGGCAATCACCGAATATCTTGAAGATAGCTACTCTGATAACCCGCTCTTGCCGGCACCTGCCAAAGAGAAAGCTGAAGTTCGGCGCATCGTGGCCTGGTTTGATCAAAAATTCAAAACCGAGGTCAGTGATATCCTTATTCGAGAAAAAATCATGAAACGATATTTGAAGATGGGCGCCCCCAATTCCAATGCCATCCGCTGCGCCTCTCAAAACATAAAAATCCACCTGGATTATATATCGTATCTGATTGAGCGGCGAAATTACCTGGCCTCGGATCGGTTTTCTCTGGCCGATATTTCCGCCGCTGCACATATCTCGGTGCTGGACTATCTGGGTGATGTGAATTGGGAAGATAATCCGCTGGTGAAAGAGTGGTACATGAAGGTCAAGTCGCGCAGGAGTTTTCAGTCCCTGTTAAAAGATCGAATATCCGGCCTGTCTCCTGCCCCTCATTATGGCAAACTGGATTTTTAATGTCTGACGCTGAGGCCATTCTGGCAAAGTCTCTGGCTTTGGGTTTTGACCAATCCTGCATTGTCAGGCCGGATGCCATTGAGACCGCCGGGCAAAAGCTGGCGACATTTTTGAAAAACGGATGGCATGGCGATATGGCCTGGATGGTGGAGAACGCCGAGCGGCGCAGTGCGCCTGCTGCGCTTTGGCCCGCCACGAAGAGCATTATCATGGTGGCCATGAACTATGGACCCGAGATCAACCCCCTCAGTTATGAACAAGACCCTTCCTGTGGCTCCATATCCGTTTACGCGCAAGGCAAGGACTATCATCATATTCTGAAAAAGAAGCTGAAACAGTTGGGGCGCTGGATTACGGATGAATTTGACGCCCAAGTGAAGGTGTTTGTGGATACGGCCCCGGTTATGGAAAAACCACTAGCCGAGGCTTCGGGCCTTGGCTGGCAAGGCAAACATACCAACCTGGTTTCAAAAGAATGGGGGTCTTGGTTATTTCTAGGCTCGGTCTTTACGACCCTAGATTTGCCGGCGAAGAAAGCCCATGTTGACCTGTGCGGTAAATGTCGCGCCTGTCTGGACATCTGCCCGACCAGTGCCTTCCCCAAGCCCTATCAACTGGACGCCCGTCGGTGCATTTCCTATCTCACCATTGAACATAAGGGGCATATCAATAGTGAATTCAGGAAGGCCATTGGCAATCGAATATATGGTTGTGATGATTGTCTTGCCGTATGCCCCTGGAACAAATTTGCCAAAACAGCAAAAGAAGCCGGGTTTCATGCCAAAAAGGAGCTTGGCGCTCCTCGATTGCAACATTTGCTCAGTCTTGACGATGCACAGTTTCGCACTCTTTTTTCCGGTTCCCCCATAAAAAGGACCGGTCGGGATAGATTTATTCGAAACTGCCTGATTGCTGCCGGCAACAGTGGCAATCCCGACCTTGTCAAAGAGATCAGGCCATTACTCAAGGATGCTTCTTCGCTGGTAAGGGCTATGGCCGTATGGGCACTCCGCGAACTATGGGAAGAAAAAGAGTTTGAGGTCTTAAAAAACAATTTAGCTGCCAGTGAACCAGACCCTGATGTGCGAGCCGAATGGAAAGCAACGACCTCCTAGCCGTCCGAATCTGAAACTATGCCATCCAGAGCCTCAATGTTTTTTCGTGCCATTTCGGCAGCCACGCTATTTGGATACAGCATCAAAATTTGCGCCCAATCTTCTCTGGCACCATCAAAAATACCCAGGCTAAATCGGACATTTCCTCGCTCCAGCAAGGCCGCCTCATCGTCGGGTGAAAGAGCCAGCGCATTCGCAATGGCAATTTGTGCTTCATCAAAACGCTCCATGGCCCTGAGCGCACTTGCCTTGTAAACCATGATATCGGTCCGATTCGAATAAATATTCTGGGCGCGCTCAAGATCGCTCATGGTTCCTTCAAAATCCATAAGCTCATAGGACGCACGGGCGCGGTCCACATAGATTTCACCTGCTGTCAGGCTGGTGGATGAAATTTCCGATAAGGCTTGTGAAAATATGTCATAAGCCCGCAAAGCTTCATTGGCCAATAACCAGGCATTTCCAGACTGGGCCAGAAGATCTGCGATGGCCAGCCGTGTCTCGCTAGTGCTTGCATCCGCAGTCCGACCAAAATTGCGCAGTATTTCCGCCGCTCTAGAAAGCTCATATGCAGACTCGGTGTAATCCCCATTGGCTGCAAGCGCCAAAGCCAGACAATGGCTTGCGGGTGTGCCACCACCAGAATCACGCCAGTTCTGCGCCACCGAAATTGCGCGGTCAGGATTGTTTTTTGCCAGCGAGACGCAACTGACATAGGCCCGAGCAGCAGACTTCTGCCTCTCTTCATCTGTTTGTCCAAGTGCGGCATGGGCCACAAAAAACAGCGAGACGAGAGCAACTCCAAGACTGATTATTTTGACTTTAACCATGGCATTTCATCTGACAGTATTTCGTGGCGCAATCGAGGCCATATCAAGCAAGGTAATATGGAGTGAGTGAAGCCTGCTTGACAGCACGGGCTATCGCCGCTACGCCGCTTTCTCATAGGGTTTTTTACGTTTGGATGCAAATGTCAAATGGGGCCAAAAATAATAGGGTCACGATCTCGTTGCCGGATGGCAGTTCTCGGGACTATGATTCGCCGGTTACTGGCACGGAAATCGCTGCTGACATCGGACCGGGGCTGCTAAAAGCCGCACTCGCCATTTGTTTGGATGGGGACTTGGTGGATCTCCGCACCGAGATCACCAGGAACGCTTCTGTTGAAATTGTCACGGTCAAGGATGAAGATGCGCTGGATCTGCTACGACATGATGCAGCACATGTTATGGCCCAGGCGGTTCAAGAGCTTTTCCCGGGTACACAAGCCACCATTGGACCCGTTATTGAAAACGGCTTTTTCTATGATTTTGCCCGCGACGAACCTTTTGTCGAGGATGACTTACCGATCATCGAAGAACGCATGCGTGAAATTGTGAAGCGTGACCTTGAAGTCCGTCGGGAAGTGTGGGCGCGGGATGAAGCCATAAAATATTTCAAAAAAATTGGCGAAGACTACAAGGCAGAGATTATTGCCGACATCCCGGCGGGGGAAGATATCACCCTGTATCGGCAGGGCGAATGGATTGATCTTTGCCGTGGGCCACATTTGCCCTCCACTGGCAAACTGGGAACGTCTTTCAAGCTGATGAAGGTGGCGGGGGCTTATTGGCGCGGCGACAGTAAAAATGAAATGCTGACGCGCATTTACGGGACTTGCTGGCGAGACAAGAAAGAGCTTGAGGCTCATCTGTTTCAATTGGCAGAAGCGGAACGACGGGATCATCGGCGCATTGGCAAACAAATGGACCTGTTCCACTTTCAGGATGAAGCCGTTGGCATGCCCTTCTGGCACCCGAAAGGATGGACTCTGCACCGCACTTTAGAAACCTATATGCGCCGGGAGCTTCAAAAGAACGGCTATGATGAAATTAAAACCCCAATCCTGCTTGATCGGACTCTTTGGGAAAAATCAGGGCATTGGGAAAAATTCGGCGAACATATGTATCAAATGGAGATGGATGGCAGGACTCTTGCCGTAAAGCCCATGAATTGTCCCTGTCATGTGCAGGTCTTTAATCAAGGCATCCATAGCTATCGCGACTTGCCTTTGCGTCTGGCAGAATTTGGGAGCTGTCATCGTTTTGAACCATCCGGCGCACTTCATGGGCTCATGCGCGTTCGGTCTTTCCTGATGGATGACGCTCATATTTTCTGTACTGAAGATCAAATCATCCCCGAAACCAAAGCCTTTTTCAAAATGCTCACAAAAATATACAAAGACCTTGGGTTTGAGGATGTTCAGATAAAATTTTCTGACCGACCCGAGGTAAGGGCTGGCAGCGACGAGGTTTGGGACCGGGCTGAGGCTGCGCTTAAAGAAGCGGTGGAAGCCGCAGGCATGGTCTACACCCTCAATCCAGGCGAAGGCGCATTCTATGGCCCCAAACTTGATTTTATCCTTCGTGATGCCATTGGCCGCGATTGGCAATGCGGAACCTGGCAGGTGGATTTTGTGTTGCCAGAGTTGCTAGATGCCAATTACATCGGCGAAGACGGCCAAAAACACCGCCCTGCCATGCTGCACCGGGCCATTTTTGGGTCCTTTGAAAGATTTATTGGCATTTTGATCGAACATTATGAGGGGAAATTTCCGCTTTGGCTGGCTCCCTTGCAGGTGGTGATTGCCACCATTACCTCCGATGCGGATGAATTTGCCTCCCAGATCAAAAATAGTCTTGATGAGATCGGCATACACGCCAAGCTTGACATTCGAAATGAAAAAATAAGCTACAAGGTACGCGAACATTCGCATGCCAGAGTGCCTATCCTGTGGGTAGTGGGAAAGCGGGAAGCAAAAGAAAAAACCGTCTCAATCCGCAGGCTCGGCTCCAGCGAGCAGCAAAGCCTGCCTCTTGATAAAGCCCTTCTGGCTATTATTGAAGAGGCCAGAATGCCCGAATAATTTCATGTTTTTTACTTCCATCTTTGGCAGAGTCTCGATTCTGAAGATTTTTCCCTGTATAGTATTTGTTGCGAATGCCTAGCCGAAAAATCAGAACGGACTCAGATTTGTTGGAACAACGAAGGAGAAAATTTCATCGCTAGAAAACCAGGACTAGCTCAGCCCCGGAAAAGTGGGCCAAGAGCTAACGATCAGATTACTGCCGAGGAGGTTCAACTGATCGATCATGAGGGTAACAATCTAGGCCCAGTAGAGATCAAGTTCGCTTTGGAAAAAGCTTACGATGTAGGGTTGGATCTTGTGGAAATATCTCCAAACACGACCCCACCAGTTTGCAAAATTCTAGATTACGGAAAATATAAATACGAGGCCCAAAAGAAGGCCAATATGGCCCGAAAACACCAGAAAACCCAGGATGTCAAAGAAATAAAGATGAGACCGAATATTGATGTTCATGATTATGACATCAAAATGCGATCGGTTACTCGTTTCATTGACGTTGGGGATAAGGTCAAGGTTACCATTCGGTTTCGCGGTCGGGAAATGGCCCATAAGGAGCTGGGTATGCAGCTTCTTGAGCGTGTCAGGGAAGAGATGAGCGATGTGGCCAAGATCGAAAGCATGCCAAAACTTGAAGGTCGTCAAATGATAATGGTTATCGCACCAAAATAATCTTGGCCGATCCCCGGTGCCATATAAAATTGGTACCTTGCCATAAGGCTATTAAACCCACTTGCATTAACTGGCAGTGACCAGTATAAGCCGCGGTCTAACCGGATGGTCCGGCCTATGGCATGCCGAGGCTATCCAGAAGCATTCATTATCCAGCCCTTGAGCTTGTAAAATGAAAGGAATGCAAAATGCCTAAGATGAAGACCAAATCCGGCGCCAAGAAACGCTTCAGCATTACCGCTACAGGCAAGATCAGATCAGCCCAGGCTGGTAAGCGCCATGGCATGATCAAACGAACCAACAAACAAATTCGTAATCTAAGGGGTACTGCGCCAATATCGAAGGCAGACAGTAAGACCGTTAGAAAATTTTTGCCCTACGGCTAAGGCGGACGGAGAAATATTATGGCACGAGTCAAAAGGGGTGTGACAAGCCACGCCCGGCACAAAAAAGTTATCAAGAGCGCCAAGGGATACCAAGGGCGGCGTAAAAATACCATTCGCATAGCGAAACAGGCTGTGGATAAGAGCTTGCAGTATGCCTATCGTGATCGACGCACCCGACGTGACTTCACCGGCAATACAGGCCGGAATCGAATCGCTCGAAGCGGACCTTGCCGGCGACCCGTTCTACGGTGATACGGAAGTCACCATTGCTCCCGGGAACGACCTCATAGTTATCAACGCGGTGATGCAGGGAGACTACTCGGGCCAGGAAGCCGAAGACGCACTTTCACGACTGCGCGATCAGTACGTTCCTGCAGCGTTTGACGGCGCAGCAGACGTCTACGTCACCGGCGTCACCGCCGAGATGGTCGACAGCGCGAACCTGATCAAGAGCTGGCTCCCGCTCGTCTTCGGACTGGTCCTCGGCAGCAGCTTCCTGCTTCTGTTGATCGTCTTCCGCAGCATCGTCGTGCCGATCAAGGCGGTCATCATGAACGTCCTCTCGGTCGGCGCCGCATATGGACTGCTCGTCCTGGTCTTCCAGCACGGCGTCGGAGCAGACCTCC
>JACZYI010000046.1 GCA_022571175.1 Pseudomonadota bacterium | reverse complement strand
GAAGCCATGGACCGTGAAGCGGTACTCTTTTTTGAACGGTTATCATCGGAAGAGGCCAGAGAGGCTCTGATGGCATTCATGGAAAAACGAAAGCCGGATTTTTCCAGATTTAATTAAAGCAGTTTTTGATCTTGTTCGTGTCTGGCACGCATGTCAGATTGCCCTGACGATGGTCATGGATAGATTGGGAGGAAATAATGAATTTCATTAAAACTACAATGGTTATGTGTTTGGCGGGTTTGGCCTGTGCGGCGCCGGTGAGTGCCCAGCGTAATTTTGACAATGTGGAAATAACCGCTCAACAGTTAGGTGAGGGGATTTATGTGCTCTTTGGCGCTGGTGGCAACATTGGTGTCTCTATTGGCGAAGATGGTATTATCCTGATTGATGATCAGTTTGCTCCCCTGACGGACAAGATCATGGCGGCTCTGGCAGAGCTGGGGGATGGTCCCATCCGTTTTATTATTAACACCCATTTCCATGGTGACCATACGGGTGGCAACGAAAATATGGGTGCTGCTGGTGCCATCATTGTGGCCCATGACAATGTGCGGGCTCGCATGTCGGTTGACCAATTCCGGAAAATTCTGAATGGCCCGGTTGCGGCTGCGGCAAAAGGTGCCTGGCCGGTTGTGACCTTCAATGACCGGGTGAGCCTGCACCTGAATGGCCATGATCTCAAAGCGATGCATGTATCTCACGGCCACACAGATGGCGACAGTATTATTCATTTTATCGGCGAGAACATCATTCACATGGGTGATCTGTTCTTTAACGGTTTTTATCCGTTCATCGATGTGGATATGGGTGGAAATGTTAAGGGCGTAATAAAAGCTGCCGAGATGGTCCTGGCTGATAGTGATAATGAGACACAAATCATTCCGGGTCACGGATCCATGGCAGGCAAAGCTGACCTGCAGGCTTATCATGACATGCTCCAGACCATTTCGGGCCGCGTTCGTCACATGATTGATGAGGGCATGACCCTAGACGACATCGTGGCTGCCAGACCTTCTGCCGACTATGATGATAATTGGGGTGGAAATCAAAATGGAATCAACCGGTTCATCGGCTCGGTCTATTACAGCTTTGTAAAGTTTGAAGGCTAACCTGGATTTATGAGCGAAAGCCTGATGCCATGAGTGATGAAGAGAGATTTCGTCATGCGCTTGGAGAATATGCCACTGGTGTAGCCGTGGTTACTTTCCTCAACCATAATGGTGCCGCCATCGGCTTGACCGTGAACAGCTTCACCTCATTAAGCCTGCAGCCGCCCCTGATTTTGTGGTGTCTGGATAATCTGTCGGAATGGTATTCGCAGATGAAACTAGGTTTGGCCTTCGCTATCAATGTACTGGCATCAGATCAGCGAGATATTGCTGAACGTTTTGCAGAACCCCACCCGGATCGGTTCGACGGTATATTGACGGAAAGTGGTTTGGCTGATCTGCCGCTCGTCAAAAATGCCCTGGCAACTTTCGAATGCGTAGTGGAGGAAATGCATAAGGGCGGAGACCATCTGATTATTATTGGCCGCGTGGCACAATTTCAAAGCGGAGATGGATCACCGCTGATTTTTCAAAGAGGGGTTTACCTCGAATAGGAATTAATCCTTACCCACATTAGCCATCCCTGCTTTGGTCATCAATTGTTTGAGGACCAGCATTTTTCCAGCCTTGTCCTGGGCGGTGCCATCACCGATGCATTTTTCGATAAAGTCAGGCTGGCGCATATATGTTCTGGCTTGTTGCCGGGCAAAGTCCTGGGCTTTACCCAAAGTAAAGTAGCCATCAGCCAGCATACCCAAAAGCTTGTGCCCGGCCACATGGGGTTCCTGCGAGCTTTTGGCAATTCGTGCGAAAATACTATTTTTCTTCATCATGTAAATACAATCGTCATCCAGCTTATCAGCAATCCGCAGCTTGTGATTGTCCAGCAGCTTGGAGCGGACACATCTGGCCTGCAGCCGTGTAACGGTTTGCATGCGTTCCAGGAAGGGTCCATCCATTCCTCTGAAATAAGGTTCATTTCGCGGCGAGTTGATAATTGGTTCTATTTCCGCGGCGATTTTTTTAAGACTGCCATCACCGATCGCATGTTCACTCAACTCAAGCAACATGCGCGCAGATTGAACGGGTGATGTGGCTTCCATGAGATATTCACTAATGGCGTGGGTATTCAATAATCTTGAGCTTCTTGCGCTTGCCGCCTCCAGCATTCTTTCCTCAAGTTTATTGTTTCCTTCCGGTCCGCGCATGGCACCAAGAAAATCACTTAGTGAATTCAGTTCGGAATAAAGACTGCCATCAGACATGGGACGGGTGCCATCCAGTTCACGACAGATGCTCTTAAAAATCACTCGTTTGCAACGGGTCATCGCTTTAAGGGAGAAAAGCTCGTTGAGTCTTTCTGCAGCTGAGACATTATTTGCCTCTCCATCTTCAGCACCACCGGCTTCCTTTGCTACCGGGACAAAATCACCTTTGAGTAGAGCGATCATTTGGTTCAAAAGATCGCCCAAACAGTCTCTTTCTCCAAAAATATGTTTAATAAGGACGGGAAAATTCAGGAATTCAGCCAACAATGTGTCGAGCACCGGGAAAACCCAGTCGGGATCCTTGAAGTTTATAAGCTTGAACAATTGTTCAAATTTTTCGGGAATGGTTTTAAGATCCCGCAAATACCCCGAAAGCGAACAGGTTAGCAGATAACTTCTGTTTTCATTTTCATCCAGAGTTGCCAGAGTTTGGCGCCAGGATGTTTTCGAGATATCCGGCATATGTCCGGCTTTCCAATCTTCCCTGAGCGCGCTGACCGCTTGTTCAACGAGTCTGTAGAGTTTTTTCATTCGCTCCTGAATACTCTCATCTGTAAGGCGGATCTGGTCGATTGAGGCGCGCTGCACCGCGTTCTGCAATTCGGTACCGCTATTATCCAGATCGGTATAATATTCAGGACAATGAAGAAGCTCCGAGGGAGCAACTTGGGCTCTCTCAAGATACGGGCGCAATAAATGCGTCAGTGTCCGTCTGCCTTCGACGGAATATAGATCACCGGGTTTCCAGCAAACACCGGCAGGCGCGGAAGGTTTTTTCGGTGAGGCCTTTGGTTTCTGTCCCAGGCAATGAATCTCGATGGATTTATAGGTATTTGTGCCAGTGTCATATTTTTCGCACATCACGCGTATGGCCCGATAACTTTCTTCCTTCCAAAGTTTTTCTGCGGACTCCCGGGCTGATACATCGTCATGTTGAACATCAATGACGGTCCAGCGTGTGCTGCGGCAACCCTGGACCTCGTAATGGACATTTTTTCTAAGACTTCGGGCGGCTGTCATTTCTGCTGCCTCCCACATGAAATGCTGACCCCAGCAACTAAACAATGCGTTGATAGTAGGCTGAACACCCTTAAAATTTCGTGAAATGAGAGAGTTAGACAGATTTTTCCAAGATTCCTGTCTGTATTAGCCAGGCATAAGTTTGCCTGAGCGATGTCTTGATCGGTATTATTTTGTAGCCAAGTTCTGACTCTGCTTTGGTCGAGCTCATATTATCGTCGTCGCATACAAAATAAGCCAATTCCGGAGTAAAGTTTGGCTGTTTATGGGTAAAGCGGGAAATAAAATCGGAAATTTTCGCAACGATATTAAGTAAAACTGCCGGTGTCGTCTTTATGGGAGATTTTTTGCCCAACAGCGATGAAATTTCCTTCATGACCTCAAGAAATGACGCATGTGGACCACCCAAGAAGTAATTTTCACCAGACTTGCCCACCTCATAGGCTTTCAAGTGAGCCCTTGCTACTTCCCGGGCATTAGCAAAACAGCCTGCGCCTGGCGGAACACCGGGTAGAGCGTCTTTTTGGGTCAGAACAAACAACTGTGACCAGTTGTCTTTGTCATACGCACCCAGGATGTGGCCTGGGTTAAGGACCACTGCGTCAAGCCCTGCATTGACGGCCTCCAGCACCGCCTTTTCGGCAAAAAACTTGCTTTTCACATAGCAAACCCACGAGGTGGCTCCAAGTTTGGGCGTTGCTTCGGTGATTAGTTCCTCATGATGACCATAAACGGCAATTGAAGAAGTGTGGACGAAGCGGCCAACCTTGGCTTCCAGAGCCGCCGCAATCATATTTTCCGTTCCGACCACATTGGTTTGCCATTGCCTGTCTCTCACTCCCCGCCAGGGTACGGTATTGCCCGCCACATGGAAAACGCCATCAGTGCCATCGGGAATCAGACCCTTGAGGCTTGCGGCATCAGCCACATCGCCAAGTGCTTTTTCACAGCCCAGCCGGTCAAGGTTGCTGGTATCCGAATTTTTCCGATGCAGGGCAATCACATGCCAGCCTTCTTCGAGGAGGACTTCGATCAAATGTGTTCCTAAAAATCCGGTGCCTCCGGTGACAAATGCTGTGGGCATATTTCCAGTCTCCCTATTCACCAATCAGGTGTAGTTGAATGTGGCGCAGATGAGGTTTTGTGCGATGTTCAAAGAGATAAATTCCCTGCCAGGTGCCGAGACAAAGTTTGCCATGATGGAGGGGGATGGACAGGCTGGTTTGGGTCAGGGCACTTCGAATATGGGCAGGCATATCATCAGGCCCCTCGGCACCATGCTGGTAGCGGTGGGGGTCGTGGGGTGCAATGTGGTCAAAATAATTCTGGAGGTCGCTTTGAACAACGGGATCAGCATTTTCCTGAATCAGCAGTGAGGCCGATGTATGCTTGATAAAAACGGTCAGCAGGCCGGAAGTCATGCCCTGCTCCGTGATCCAGCTCGAAATCTGACTACTCAGTTCGGTGAGCCCGGGTCCTCGGGTTGCGATTTCAATATGGTGAAATAGCTGACGCATGGGCGCTGATACTATTCGTTAGAGGCAGCATAAAAACAGTCTCCATTGGCAGCCATGTCACGCAAGATTTGTGGCGGGGCAAATCGATCACCATAAGCCTGGGACAATCTGTCTGCTTCCTGCACAAAATTCTCTGCGCCGATGGTATCAATGAAAGAAAGTGGTCCACCCGACCATGGGGCAAAACCCCAACCGAATATTGCCCCCACATCACCCGATTCAGGATCGTTCAGAACGCCCTCCTCATAACAGCGGGCACATTCGACCGCCTGGCGATATAATAAGCGCGCTTTGACTTCATCTATATCCGGCTGATCGTTGGCAGGAGGAAAATGATCAGCAAGGCCGGGCCAGAGAAATTTTTTGCCGTCTTCGGGATATTCATAAGCTCCTTTGCCATTTTTGCGCCCCAATCGACCAAGTCCCGCTACCAATTTTTCTATCACTGCATCGGCCGGATGGTCGGGATAGTCTTTCCCCATATCCTTTTTGGTCTGCTGCATGATTTTATATGAAAGCTCAATGGAGACTTCATCACCAACCGCAAGCGGTCCAACAGGCATGCCGACCATTTTGCCGGCATTTTCTATCATCGCCGGGTTAATGCCCTCGGCCAGCATAGCCAGCCCTTCGGTGACATAGGTGCCAAAACAGCGGCTGGTGTAAAAACCCCGGCTATCATTCACAATGATGGGTGTTTTGCCAATTTGCTGCACATAATCCAAAGCGATCGCCAGAGCAGTCTCGCCAGTCTTTTTGCCGAGGATAATTTCAACCAGAGGCATCTTTTCAACGGGTGAGAAAAAATGAATGCCGATAAACTGATCGGGTCGTTTTGAGGCCTCTGCCAAACCGGTTATGGGCAGGGTTGAGGTGTTGGAGGCAAATATGGTGGCTTCGGGCATCAACGCTTCGGTCTTGGCGGTTATGTCTGCCTTGATCTTTCTGTCTTCAAAAACGGCTTCGATAATGAGATCCACATCTTTCAGATCATCAAAATCTGCTGTGGGCCGAATAAGATCGAGAAGCGCCTCACCCTTCTCCTCCGTTATTTTGCGGCGCTTGAGGCCTTTTGCCACAAGACTTTCGGAATAGGCCTTGCCTTTTAAAGCCTGTTCTTCAGACATATCAAGCAGCACCACTTCCATGCCCGCCCGGGCCGAGACATAGGCAATGCCTGCTCCCATCATACCTGCGCCCAGAACGCCAAGTCGCTTGACCATATGTTTTTCGGGGTTCTTCGGTCGCTTTTGAAGTTTATCAGCGGCTTGTTTGTTAATGAATAATGTGCGGATCATGTTTTGGGTTTGATCGCTCATGAGCAGCTTGGCAAAGCGTTTGCTGTCCAGCCGGATGGCGGTATCGAACGGCAGCATTCCCCCTTCATAAATGCTCGATAAAATGGCCTCGACTGCCGGGTAATTATGAAAGCTCTTGTCTTGCGCCATGGCATTGGCACCCACCATAGTCATGACCGAGTTTGGATGCATGGCTCCGGCTCCGCCGGGGATTTTAAAGCCCTTTTTATCCCAGGGTTGAACCGCGGTGGGTTTATCCATAAGCCAGGCTTTGGCGGCTTCCAGTATTTTGTCTAGTGGCAAAACCTCCTGGACGATGTTGAGCCCTAAAGCTTCGGAGGCTTTCAGGTTTTTCCCGGTTGAGGCATATTGCAGGGTTACTTGCAGTCCCGCCAGCCGCAAAAGACGCTGCATACCCCCGGCACCGGGAAGAAGACCAACCATTACTTCAGGCAGGCCTAATTTCAGCGACTTTTCGTCCGCCAAGATCCGATGATGGCAGGCCAGTACCAGTTCAAATCCACCACCCAAAGCCAGACCATTAACTGCGGCCACAAACGGTTTTCCGCAGGTTTCCATCTCACGAAGTAGTGCGCTATACCCGTTGCAGGCCTCAAACACATCCTCGGCAGATGGCCCATTCTGTTCAGCCAAAAGTGAGGACAGCATGCGCAGATCAGCGCCTGCCACAAACGCTTTTTTGCCAGACGTGATGATGGCTCCTTTGATGGAGTCATTTTCTTTTATCTTTCCAATGAGGTCAGAAAGGTCACGCAGGAAGGCCTGATCCACCACATTCATCGAACGATCAGGCAAATCTATGGTCAGGGTTGCGATACCATCTGAATCGGTTGAGAATTTGATTGTTTCAGTCATGACTATACCCGCTCAATTATGGTTGCTGTGCCCATGCCGGCACCAATGCAAAGTGCGACCAGCGCCGTTTCCTTGCCGCTGCGCTCCAGTTCGTCGAGTGCTGTGCCTAAAATCATGGCACCGGTGGCACCCAGGGGATGACCCATGGCGATGGCTCCACCGTTCACATTCATATCCTTATCATCCAGGTCCAGTGCCTCCATAAATCGGAGAACAACCGCAGCAAAAGCCTCATTCAATTCCCAGAGATCAATGTCTGATTTGGCCATTCCAGTTTTCTCAAGCGCTTTCTCGGCCGCAAACGATGGACCGGTCAGCATGATGGTTGGCTCAGAGCCGATGGATGCAAATCCCCTGATTCGCGCCCGTGGTTTGAGGCCCGTTTTTTTACCAATTTCCGCATTGCCAATCAGAACCGCTGCTGCGCCATCCACAATGGCGGAAGAATTTCCGGCATGATGCACATGATTGATTTTTTCTATTTCCGGATATTTCTGCATGGCCACAGAATTAAACCCGAAATTATTGCCCATATCGGCAAAAGATGGCTTCAGCGAACCCAGGGATTGCATGTCGGTTTCCGGGCGTATATTTTCATCATGGTCCAGCACTGTCAGACCCAACACATCCTTGACCGGTATAATTGATTTTTTAAACCGTCCATCTTTCCAGGATTCACTTGCGCGTTTCTGGCTTTCAATGGCATAGGCATCCACATCTTCCCGGCTGTATCCCCATTTGCTTGCAATCAAATCGGCAGAAATTCCCTGCGGCACAAAATAAGTTTTGAAAGCCACCGCCGGGTCTGAATGCATGGCTCCGCCATCAGATCCCATGGGCACTCGGGACATGGATTCCACGCCACCACCTATGGCCATTTCCGATTGACCGGACATGACTTTGGCTGCAGCCATATTCACGGCTTCGAGCCCGGAGGCGCAAAAACGGTTAATCTGAACGCCAGGGACAGATTCGTCATAATCAGCATTCAGCGCTGCCACGCGAGCAATGCACGAGCCTTGCTCACCCACAGGTGCAACGCAGCCCAAGATCACATCTTCCACCAGGCTGGTATCGAGATCATTTCGGTCACGAATGGCCTCGAGAGCCTGAGTGGCCAGTTGTATGGGCGTAATTTCGTGAAGGCTGCCATCCTTCTTGCCGCGACCACGTGGCGTTCGAATGGCATCATAGATAAAGGCCTCAGTCATCTTGCGCGTCCTTTCAAATGCTAAAATTCTTCTGCTTTCAGAGCCATGAGCTCTTCTGCACCCGCTTCAACCTTGCTCAATCGGGCCTTGGTTCCGGGCAACAACCGCTTCATGAAATAACGGGCGGTGACCAGTTTAGCCTTGTGAAAGGTTTCATCATCGGCACCATTGGCCAGCGCTTTCTTTGAGGCCACTGCCATTTGGCTCCACATATAGCCCATAGCCACCAACCCGAATAGATGCATGTAGTCCACCGCTCCAGCTCCCGCATTGTCAGGATTTTTGGGGCCATTTTCCTGCAGCCATGCGGTGGCTTGCTGCAAATCACTGAGGGCGTTTTTCATTGGTTCCGAGAACTCTTTCATATGGTCATCCATGGTGCCTAGAAATTCGAAAACACGCTGGAAAAAGGCTATTATGGCTTTACCGTCATTCTTACCAAGCTTGCGCCCAACCAGGTCCATAGCCTGAATGCCGTTAGTGCCTTCATAAATTTGAGCGATACGGGCATCGCGCACAAATTGTTCCATTCCCCATTCACGGATATACCCGTGTCCGCCATAAACTTGCTGACATTCAATCGCGCTTTGAAATCCGAGATCAGTGAGTACGCCCTTGATGATGGGCGTCAAAAGGCTGGCCAGATCATCGGCGGCCTGACGGTCTTCTTCATCTTCTGATCGATGGGAGAGATCAACTTCCAGAGCAAGCCACAAGGCAAGCGCCCGGGAGCCTTCGGTGTGGGCGCGCGCATCCATCAGCATGCGTCTCACATCGGGGTGAACAATGATCGGGTCGGCTACTTTGTCCGCTTCCTTAACGCCCGTGATTGAGCGCCCTTGAAGGCGATCTCTGGCATAATCAGCGGCATTTTGATAGGCCACTTCACCCAGCGCCAGCCCCTGTATGCCAACGCCAATGCGGGCCGCGTTCATCATATAGAACATGGCCATTAATCCCCTATGTTCCTCGCCGATTAAAAATCCGGTGGCGCCGTCATAATTAAGCAGGCAGGTGGAATTGCCATGGATACCCATTTTTTCTTCGATGGACCCACAGGTAACATTGTTGCAGTCTCCGAGACTGCCATCCTCATTGATTTGAATTTTTGGAACGATAAAGAGGCTCAGTCCCTTAACCCCGTCCGGTCCGCCTGGAATTCTGGCTAACACCGTATGAATGATATTTTCTGTTAAATCATGCTCGCCCGCAGAAATAAATATCTTGGTGCCCGTCAGCTTATAACTTCCGTCATCCTGCGGCTCGGCTTTGGTGCGTAACAGCCCTAAATCGGTGCCACAATGCGGTTCGGTCAAATTCATGGTCCCTGACCATTTTCCGGAAATCATGTTTGGTAGATAGGTCTGTTTTTGCTCATCAGTGCCCAGATAAGAGATGAGAGAAGCGGCACCGGAGGTGAGGGTGGGATACATGGTGAACGAGAGGTTGGCCGAGTAGCACATTTCATGGAAGGCGGCGCCATAGATATAAGGCAATCCCTGGCCGCCATATTCGGGGTTTTGCCCCAGACTTTGCCAGCCGCCTTTGATAAATAGTTTGTAAGCCTCTTTGAATCCGTCAGGAGTGGTGACTGAGCCATCTTCGTGGCGAACACATCCCTGTTCATCCCCCACACGATTGAGGGGTTGCAATACCTCCTCGGTAATCTTGGCGCCTTCTGCCAGTATCGCCGCTGCTAGATCGGGAGTTACGTCCGCAAAACCGGGCAGATTCGAATAGCGTTGCAATTGCAGCACGTCATTCATGATGAAAAGCATATCTTTTACTGGTGCTTGATATCTGGGCATGTTGGCTGTCCTTCGGTTGGGTCAGGGGCTTGCTGAGTCACAGGATTTATTGTCCGGTTTGGCCTCGTTATTAATCAGTGTTTCCAGAGTCTCACAAAATTCTTCCAATTCACTTATGGTCAGGTCCACATCAGCCCGCTGAAGTTTCAGGGCGTCGATGCGCTCGCAGCATTTTTTATGAGTCGCACTTCTTTGGGTCTTGCGACCATCATCCAAATCATAAAGGGCCAGTAATTCGTCAATTTCCCGTAAAGTAAAACCGACCCGTTTGCCACGCAAAATCCAGGCAAGTCGAGTGTGGTCTCTCGGCAAATAAACACGGTTTTGCCCGTTTCGTTGTGGAGACAACAAGCCCTGATCTTCATAAAAACGAATAGCGCGAGCGGTAATGCCGAATTCGCTTGCAAGATCAGCAATTGAAAAGGTTTGAGCCAGAGTCATGCTTTCTCTTTCCCCGAAAACTGAATCAGTACAATGGATTATATACTACATCTAATGGAACTTTACGTTAACGTAAACGTCAATTAACTTCGATTCGGCAGCAATCATTTGTACACTGAATATCAGAGCTGATAAACTCCAACCCTAAGGAGCAAGGCACATGAGCGAACGTATTCAGAGTTACACCCTTTTTTTCCCATATTACCTGGCCGAACATTCTAAAGCGGCCTGTCGGGCCTTCCATTATGTTGGTACTTTTTCGTCTTCCGCCCTGCTTGTTGCCTTTATAGTCACGGGCGAATGGTTCTATCTTGCCCTATGGCCGGTGGTGGGGTATGGCGCGGCATGGTTTTCTCATTTTTTTATAGAACACAACCAGCCAGCCACATTTAAATATCCATTCTGGTCGCTGATATCAGATTATTACATGACATTTCTCTGGCTCACGGGACGGCTCAAGCCTCATTTGGATATGGCTCTGTCGGAC
>JACZYI010000045.1 GCA_022571175.1 Pseudomonadota bacterium | reverse complement strand
TGGTTGCCAGCCGGTGGTGGCCGTGGCTGATCTAGACTGTTCTAGGGCTCGGAGAAAAGCATGGCGGGTAAAAGGATTGAGATCGCCAGCGCAGCGGTCCCAGTCATCTTCGGCTATTGCGGAAATATCCGGATGAATCTCTACCGTGAGAGTGAGCCCAGCCACCATGAAAATTCGGCCCTCCTAAATTTTAATCTCTGCCATCGCTTCCACTTCAACCGGCACATTTCGCGGCAGGGAATTACAGCCAACCGCGGCGCGTGAATGACGGCCTTTGTCGCCAAACACTTCGACCAGGAGATCTGAAGCCCCGTTGATAATTTCGGGCTGGTCGGGAAATCCATCGATGCAATTAACAAATCCACCGATTCTGATGATGCGCCTGACCCTGTCCAGATTGCCACCGCAGGCTGCCTTGATCTGGGCAATGATCTGCAAGCCACAGATGCGTGCGGCATGGTTGGCCTGCTCTGGGGTTACATCAACCCCGACCTTGCCCCGGATGAGGCTGCCGTCTTCGGCAAAAGGCACCTGTCCTGCTATGGTCACTAGATTTCCAAAAATAACGTAAGGCACATAATTTGCCGCTGCTGCTGGTGGTTCAGGCAGGGTGATGCCCAACTCTTGCAGGCGATCTTCAATAGACATAATCCGGGAGTTCCTTCCACTCATAGCCGATCATAACCGAGGCTTTTCATAACAGTTAGCTGGTCGCCAGACCAAGATTATTTCAGGCTTCGGCCCTTCTTTACCGCTGATTTCCCAAAACGGTCTTTCAATTCATCCATGGCCTTTTCCGCCGCGTCCTTGCGTTCCCGGGACGGGTCCAGCAGATCGCCCATATAAACCGCGTGAGCAGACTCGAGAGAGGATGCGCCAATGCCAATCAAACGGAAAGGTTTTCCGTCAGCAACTTTCAGTAGCAAGACTCTTGCGTGATCAAAAATTTCATGAGCCATCTGGGTGGGTGTGTTCAAGGTGATGGAGCGGGTCAGGGAGCGGTGGATGTTGGGTTTGAGTTTTAGGGTGAGGGTTCGGCCAGCCAGTCCCTTGAGTTTCAAATCTTCTGAGACCGCTTCACATAACGGCCAGAGGCGTTTTTCAAGAGCCCTCCGGTCAGCGATGTCACGGTCAAATGTAATCTCGGAAGAAATGCTTTTGGCCGGTTGGCGGGTGGTTATCCGGCGTGGGTCTTTTCCTCTGGAAAACCGAGCCAGACGGCTGCCGATGGCGCCGTAACACCTGACCAGTTCCTGCTCACTCATGGCCTGGAGCTGCGATATTTTGACCAGTCCATCCCGGCGAAGTTTTTCGCGAAGCTTTTTGCCCACTCCCCAAATCAGGCTCACATCCTGACCAGCCAGAAAGGTCAGGGCTTCCGCCCGCCCGATGATGGAAAAGCCCCTCGGTTTGTTCAAATCGGACGCTACCTTAGCCAGAAATTTGTTGTAGGAGAGTCCCACAGAAACGGTTATGCCGATCTCCCTCTCAATATCGCCAGCCAGCTTGGCCAAGGATTTTGCTGCACTTTTTTTATGCAATCTTCGGGTACCGGAAAGATCAAGAAATGCTTCATCGATTGAAATGGGTTCCACCAGCGGTGTCAGTTTTTGCATCATTTGGCGGATTTTTTCACCTACGCGGCGATATTTTTTCATATTCGGGCGAATCACATGGGCATCGGGGCAGGCTTTCAGCGCCCGGTACATGGGCATGGCCGAATGAACACCATTGATTCGAGCGATATAACAGCAGGTGGCAACAACACCGCGTTTGCCGCCGCCAATAATAACGGCTTTTTGTCGGATGCTCGGATCATCCCTTTTCTCGATTGAAGCATAAAAAGCATCACAATCAATATGCGCCAGTTGCAGCTCTTCAAGCTCTGGATGAGACAGAATTCGCGTACTCCCGCAGCGACCGCATCTTTTAGTTTGGGCCGGTATTGTTTCCAGGCAGTCTTGACAAAAAGCGTTCATTATCAAGACGTTAAATATGATATATCTGTTGACATTCGTTTCTCTCAGGAGCCCTGTTTGTAAAATTCTGCAGAACTCTGTCCTGCGGAATAAAGGAGTATAAAACAATCAGACCGGGTCCGGTTCGGAAAATTGCATTGTGTCGGGGGCGGGCCAAAAAAATAAGATGATTTCAGTCGCTTATAGTTACCAATCATTAAAGAATTTGCGACCATGCTTGCGACCATGCTACTGAATGGTGTTAAGATTATCTGTTAACCATAAGAGGACCGGTCCGATATTCGGGGCTGGCTTTTGGTGAGATAATATACTGGGCTGGAATTATGGGTAAAAAGGTACTGGTCGTTGAAGACAATGACTTAAACATGAAGCTCTTTTGTGATCTTCTTGAAGCCAACGACTATGAGACAATTCAAACCAAAGATGGAATGGCAGCGCTTGAACTTGCACGCAAACATTCTCCGGACCTTATTTTGATGGATATCCAGTTACCGGAAGTTTCTGGTCTGGAAGTGACCAAATGGATGAAAGAAGATGATGATCTTCGCCATATCCCAATCATTGCGGTCACAGCTTTTGCCATGAAGGGTGATGAGGAGAAAATTCGTGAAGGGGGTTGTGAAGCCTATATCGCAAAGCCCATCTCCGTTAGCCACTTTCTGGAAACTGTAAAAGAATACATAAAGTAGGGTCATATGACGGCCAGGGTCCTTGTTGTGGATGACATTCTCCCGAACGTCAAACTGCTGGAAGCCAAGCTTTCAGCCGAATATTTTGATGTTTTAACCGCAACCTCCGGTGCTGAGGCTCTTGAGTTGGTGCGTCGCGAACTCCCGGACATCGTATTGCTTGATGTGATGATGCCAGAAATGGATGGCTTTGAAGTCTGCCGCCGGATCAGAGCCGATCCTGCCACCGCCCATATTCCTATCGTTATGGTCACCGCCCTTGACCAGCAGTCTGATCGCGTGATGGGCCTGGAAGCAGGCGCCGATGATTTTTTGACCAAACCGGTGAAAGACATGGCATTACTGGCACGGGTTCGCTCGCTCGTGCGTCTGAAAGTGACCATGGATGAATATCGCAATCGGGAAGCAACTCAGGTTACTTTTGGCGGTGAGGGGACGGAAACAGAAATTGAGCTTGACCCGTCAACCACCAATATTCTTCTGGTGGAGGATCATGAGCGGACCCGGAAAAATATGGAAGAAGCCCTGAGCGGGGTCGGAAAACTTTGCCTGGACGAGGGAAGTCAAAAGACTGCGGACATTGCCAAGCAGCGCAGTATTGACCTGGTTATCGTCTCCCTTTCTCTGCAAAATATTGATGGTCTTCGCATCGTGTCTCAGCTTCGTTCGGTGGAGGCAACCCGGCAGTTGCCAATTCTGGCGCTGGTGGAAGAAGACGACACCCGGAGCCTGGTTCGCGCGCTGGAAATGGGTGTGAATGACTATTTGGTGAGACCGCCCGAAGCGATGGAACTTCAGGCCCGTGTGAAAACGCAGCTCAGGCGAAAGCGCTTCGCCGACCAATTGCGCGAAAATCTGCACCTCTCCATGAAATTGGCGACTACCGATGCCATAACCGGGCTTTACAATCGTCACTATATGACCAGCCATCTGGATACTCTGGTCAAAGCGGCAATCATGAATTTCAAACCTCTTTGCCTGCTCATGCTTGATATTGACGATTTCAAAATTGTCAACGATACCTACGGTCATGCCGCTGGCGACGAAGTATTGCACGAGTTTGCAAACCGCATTGCCCGAAATATCAGGGGTGTAGACTTGGCGGCGCGGTGTGGCGGTGAGGAATTCGTGGTTATTATGCCCGATACCAAAATAGAGGATGCTCTGGTAATCTCGGAACGACTGTTAGTGAGCATAGCAGAGTCTGCTATAGCCATTTCCAATCAAAAAAGCCCGGTGAGCATCACTACCAGCGGTGGGCTGGCCGAACTTCACGATGGCAAGAACCCCAGTCCTGAAGATATGATGGAGCGAGCCGATACCGCGCTCTATGCCGCAAAACACGCGGGAAAGAACAGGGTCGAAACCGCTCAATAAGTATGCTGGTGAGACAAAAAAAACTGACCAGGAGGCCAGTTTTGCGGGGGTCCCGGTTTTGCCGGGATGATTGGTCAGCTATTTGATCTTTGATTCCTTAAAATCCACATGCTTGCGCACCACCGGGTCATATTTCCGCTTGATCATTTTCTCGGTCATGACGCGTGGATTTTTCCTGGTCACATAATAATAACCCGTGTTCGCGCTGCTGACGAGTTTGATTTTGATTGTGGCCGATTTTGCCATGCTGTCGCTCCAATTTGAATTAGCGCCGGAACCATACTGGCCGCTTCATGGAAGTCAAGCCAAACCTTATTCATCTCCGCTTCGATCTGTACGCCCGGGATGCTTTTCTTCGTTTCCGGTATTTTTGGATTTTGCCTCGGGATTTGGAGTGTTTCCTTCGCGAATCTTCCGAATTGGCAGTATCGTCTACCAACTCAAGCCTCAAGCTTCCGGTAATCTGGTCCGCTTCGAGCAATTTGGCTTTTATCCTGTCCGCCAGACGGTAAGTGATGCCGGTTCTCTCACCCCGCAGGAGATGATGTTTTTCGTCGTGATGGAAATAATCATGATGCAAACTCCGCATGGGAATAAGGCCATCCGCACCGGTTGGCTCTAGTCGGACGAAAAGCCCGAAGCGGGTTACACCCGAAATCCTTGCCTCAAAAACCTCGCCGATTTTGTCTTCAAGATAAGCGGCATAATAGCGATCATTGGAATCGCGCTCGGCCAACATGGCGCGCCGTTCGGTGGCGGAGATCATTTCCCCGGTCTCCACAAACCATTGATGATCTTCATGGTCCAAACCACCTTCCCCAAGCCTGAGCGCCCGGATCAAGGCACGATGCACAACCAGATCAGCATAGCGGCGAATGGGAGAAGTAAAATGCGCGTAACGGGGCAGGGCCAGTCCAAAATGTCCCGGATTATTGGGCGAATAGTAGGCAGCCATTTGGCTTTTCAGGACCACATCACTGACCAAATCCGCATAAGGTGACTGCTTGGCTTTTTGTAGTATCTGGTTGAAATTGGCAGGGCGAATGACCTGTCCCTTCGGCAGGCTTAAATCCAGACTTTTCAGAAACTCGCGCAATTCCTCCAGCTTGCTCAGGGACGGCTCTTCATGCACCCGGTACATGCAGGGCTCAGACCTGGCTTCCAGAGTCTCGCCCGCAGCAATATTGGCAAGGATCATAAAGTCCTCAATCAGTCTGTGAGACTCCAGTCTCTCTCTGAGTGAGACCCTGGTCACCTTGCCCGCGTCTGATAGTTCAATCCGCCGTTCGGGTAAGTCAAGGTTTAGCGGCTGGCGGGCATCGCGCGCTATTTTCAGGGCCTGATAGGCGCCATACAGGGGCTTAATAACGCTTTTTGCCAGAGCTTTGGTCTTTTGGCTATAACGCCCTTCGGAGGCCTCCTGGGTTTCTCCATAACTCAAAAACCCATGGCTATTGATGATGGCACGGTAAAATTTATGGGAGCTCTTGATGCCGTTTTTGTCGATACGGGCATCCATGACCATCACCGGACGATTCTTGCCCTCCACCAGCGAACATGTGTCGTTGGAGAGCACATCCGGCAACATGGGAACCACCCGGTCTGGAAAATAGCAACTATTTCCCCGGAGCCGGGCTTCCGTATCCAAGGCACTGCCGGGGCGCACATAAAATGCTACATCAGCAATCGCCACCAGAATTCTCCAGCCGTCACCATCCTTGATGGCCGCTACCGCATCGTCGTGATCGCGCGCGTCAGCCGGGTCGATTGTGACAAAAGGGATTTGGGTCAAATCCTGGCGATCATCGTTGGGCAATCCGGCAAGACTGGACGCCTCGGACAATACCTCCCGTGGAAATTCAAACGGAATGTCATGATTGTGAATGGCGATAAGGCTGATCGAGCGAGGTTCTTTCAGGCTTCCCAGAATTTCAGTGATTTTCGCCCGAGGTAGTCCCAGGGCTTTGCGGGTGCGGAAAGGAAGCGGCTCAGCCATTACCAGATCACCATGTTTTGCAGTCATGGCATCGCTGGCTTCAACCAGAAAATCTTTTTTATCCCGGCGGTTTGAAGACCTGATCCGGCCTCCCTTGCTGGTGCCGGAATAGACACCAATGATGGATGTGGGTGCAGCGTCCAGGACTTTTATCACCTGGGCATCATAATAAAGGCCATCCTCGTCCCGATTTTCCTTCAGCCGCACCAGTGCTCTGTCTCCTGCGCCCAGGACACGCAGTTGGCGTTTGCGTCCGGGGTCAATATAAATGCGGTGCTCCTCGGCCTTATTGGCCATGTTGACGGGCTTTGCCAACAGGTCGCCCATAGCATCCACGCCCTTGACTTCGACCACCAGAACCGGGGGCAAGCTCTCGGGCAGTCGCAGGCGTTTATCAATATCACGGATGATAAGGCCCTCCTCAATCATGGTGCGCAGCAGGGCTTTTAAGTGAGCGGGATCATCGTCTCTGATATGGAAGGCGCGCGCAATATCGCGTTTGCTGGCACCGCTTCCCTCGCCCAGATAGGTGAGAATTTCCTGGGCCTCGGGAAAGGGGGATTGAGATTTTTTCTTATGGTGGGCCAAGGTCTGGCTCCGGTTCGTGTGGGGAGGATGGGCAGATCGGGCTATTTTTTCTTGCGCTTCTTTTTTGCGGGCCTTTTTTTGCCGGATCCCTTTGCCTGTTTGGTTTTTATCAATTCCAGCGCAGCTTCAAGCGAGATTGTGTCGGGGTCCAGTCCGTTGGGAATGGTGGCATTGATCTTGCCATGCTTAACGTAGGGCCCATAGCGACCACTCATGACACGGATGGTCTCACCATCATCCGGGTGGTCCCCTAATTGCCTAAGTTCCTGCGGCCCGCCTTTGCGCGCCTTGCTTTCTGCCAGGATGGTCACGGCCCGGTTCAAACCCACGCTAAAGACCTCTTCCGTAGACTGGAGCTTGCCGAAAGCCCCGTCATGGGCCAGATAGGGACCATAGCGACCGATCGCAGCCATGATCATTTTGCCGGTCTCCGGGTGGTTGCCCAGCTCACGAGGGAGTGAAAGCAGTGCCATGGCTTGTTCCATGTCAACGTCCTCTGGTTCCATATCCTTGGGGATGGTGGACCGCTTGGGTTTTTCCTTGTCCTTGCCTTCACCCAGTTGCACATAAAGACCAAAACGACCCGTGCGGCGGGTGACCATTTCACCGGTCTCGGGGTCCATGCCAAGTTCAATGCTATCGGCTGCACCATTTTGGTCGTTGGCGTTTTTGGCTCCATCCAGTTTCCGCGTAAAGCGGCAATCAGGATAATTTGAGCAACCAATAAAGGCTCCGTAGCGTCCCACTTTCAAGCTCAGTCGGCCTTGCTTTTCATCTCCGCAATCGGGACATTTTCTGGGGTCTGCCCCTTCTTCTTCGGCGTGAAACAGGTGATGGCCCAGATAGTCATTCAGACTTTCCAGAATGACCGAATTTCTGATGTCGGCAATTTCTTCTACTTTAGCGTTGAATTCGCCCCAAAACTCCCGAAGCGCCTCTTTCCAGCCAAGTTCCCCGGCGGAAATCTGGTCGAGCTGCCGCTCCAGATTAGCGGTAAAATCATATTCCACATAACGACCAAAAAAAGATTCGAGGAAGGCCGTAACGATTTGCCCTTTGTCTTCAGGATGAAAACGGTTGCGGATCATATGTACATAATTTCGATCGCGAAGGGTCGAGAGTGTGGAGGCAAATGTGGAGGGGCGTCCAATGCCAAGCTCTTCCAATTTTTTCACCAGCGAGGCCTCGGTATAACGCGGCGGCGGTTCGGTAAAGTGCTGGCTGGCACTGCTGTCTTTCAGTTCCAGACTTGCTCCTTGGTTCAGCTTTGGAAGGCGGCGCTCATCCTCTTCTTTTTCATCATCACGACCCTCGCTATAAAGTTTGAAAAACCCTTCAAACTGAATAACTTGCCCGTTAGCACGCAGGCCTACGCTGCCCTCGGGGTTGGCAATCTCCACGGTGGTTTTTTCAATGATGGCGGTAGCCATTTGACTGGCAATGGTGCGTTTCCAAATCAGGTCATAAAGCCGTTCTTCATCAGAACTCAGCGCCCGGGCAATGTCCTTGGGATGTCGGCTCAGGTTGGTGGGGCGGATTGCTTCGTGGGCTTCCTGGGCATTTTTGACTTTTGATTTATACAGTCTGGGAACATCAGGAACAAAACGTGGTCCATAACGCTCAGAGATAAGCTTGCGTGCCTGGTTCACAGCTTCCGGTGCCATGGTCACGCCATCGGTCCGCATATAGGTAATCAGACCCACGGTCTCACCATCGATGGATTTTCCCTCATAGAGAGCTTGTGCAGTTTGCATGGTCTGGCGCGCACTCATACCGAGTTTGCGCGCCGCTTCCTGTTGAAGCGTTGAAGTGATGAAGGGGGGTTGCGGGTTCCGTTTTGTTGGTTTGCTCTCGATTGAAGTGATGCTGAAATTACCCTCGCGCAACGCCGCCAACGCACGATCAGCCCTATGCTTGTCGGGAATGTCTTTCCTCTGGATGCGCTTGCCTTCAAAGGATGTGAGGCGCGCCTGAAATTGCTCGCCCTCGGGAGATACGAGATCAGCTGTCAGTTGCCAATATTCCTGGGGATCAAAGGTTTCAATTTCCCGTTCCCGATTGCAGATAATTCGAAGAGCCACCGATTGCACCCGGCCGGCCGAGCGCGATCCGGGTAATTTTCGCCATAAGAGAGGCGACAGGGTAAAACCCACCAGATAGTCGAGTGCGCGCCGAGCCAGATAGGCATCCACAAGCCGGTGATCGATCTCGCGGGGTTCGGCCATGGCTTTCAACACTGCAGATTTGGTGATCTGGTTGAAAGCCACCCGTTTGACCTCCACATTGTCCAGCACTTTTTTGTCCTTGAGGATTTGCAGAACATGCCAGGAGATAGCTTCCCCTTCACGGTCAGGGTCCGTAGCCAGATATAATTTCTCGGCGGATTTGACGGCAATCGCGATCTCGTTCAGTCGTTTTTTGCTTTTGTTATCGCTTTCCCAAACCATGGAAAAATCATCATCGGGCTTTACCGAGCCATTTTTGGATGGCAGGTCGCGCACATGACCATAGCTGGCCAGAACCTTGAAATCGGGCCCCAGGTATTTGTTTATGGTCTTGGCCTTGGCTGGCGATTCGACAATAACCACTTTCATGATATTGCTGCTCTTTCCATGATTTTAGCTTTGCTCGGACCAATCACCTAAGCGAGACTTTTCCAGATTGCAACGTATTTTGAAAATTAGATGTCTTTTAGCGAGACCTTGCCCCCAGCATGCCGCGCGGCTGTTCCTGCCAATTCCAGCTCCAAAATCACATGCATTACGATTGCAGATGGCAGTTTGCTGATCTGAACCAATTCGTCGATTCCGATGGGGGAGGGAGCCAATAATTCGGCAATAATACTTCGCGCCCCATCTACTTCAGCGGCCTTGACCGGGTCCGGATTTTTGCTCTCTTCAAAGATTGATGCCGGGGCCTTCATTTCATGGGGAGTGGTGCGGGACCGATTCTGGATGGCATCCAGAATGTCCTCCACCGATTCGACCAGAATTGCGCCATCCCGAATAAGTTTGTTGGCACCGCTTGATCTGGGGTCCAGCGGTGAGCCCGGGACCGCAAACACATCACGACCCTGTTCGCCTGCCAGCCGGGCAGTGATTAGAGAGCCCGATCGGAGGGCCGCCTCAACCACCATGATACCCAGTGAAAGGCCTGAAATTATTCTGTTCCGGCGGGGGAAGTGATTGGCCTGCGGGCGGGTGCCCAGAAAATGCTCACTCAAAAGCAAACCAGTTTCCGATATTTTATCCTGCAGAGCGTGATTTTCCGGGGGATAATAAACATCAAGACCACCCCCGAGAACCGCTACGGTTCCGGTTTCCAGCGCGCCAGTGTGCGCCGCTCCATCTATGCCTCTGGCAAGACCGGAGGTGATAACAAGCCCGGCTTTTCCGAGCGCACTGGCGATCATGCGGGAAAATTTCTGACCCATTGCGCTGGCGTTTCTGGCCCCAACAATCGCAATGGAGTCATTTGCCAATAATTCAAGCCGTCCTTTAGCCGTCAGAAAAGGGGGTGCATCATCAGTGGCGGCAAGAATTTCGGGGTAATTCTTGTCACCCAGCACCACCAGCTCCCCGCCGAAGGCTTTAAGCGCGTCCAGTTTGGGCTCAATCGAGGAGAGCGATGGAATGTTCAGATGCTTTCTTCCGCTGGCGGCGGCCATTTGGGGCAGGGAATCCAGCGCTTCTACCGCTGTTCCAAAACGAGCGAGCAAATCCCGGAAAGTAATCGCGCCCACATTCTGGGTGAGCGCCAATCGAATTCGTGCTGTTTTTTCGCTATCGCTGAGACTATTGACCAATGAATACTCCATGATTGTTTTTTTAACAGTAGAAAAAAGAATGTCAACCGGAGGTTGAGCTTTGAAAGGTTATTTCTTGTCTCCAAGGCGTGGTTCATCCCCCGCGAGCAACCGCTGGATGTTTTCGCGATGCTTCATAATCACCAATATGGCCATGGCAGCTGCAAGCACCAATACGGGCGTGCTCGCCATGAAAAAAGCCCAGAGCGGAGCCAGAAATACACTTGCAATACCGGCCAATGCCGAGAATCTGAAGGCCAGCAAAACTGCCATCCAGGTCAGGCTGGTGGCTAGACCGACCGGCCAGGAAACAGCTATCAGCACGCCCAGGAAAGTTGCCACGCCCTTGCCGCCCCGAAATTTGAGCCAGAGGGGAAAAAGATGCCCGATAAAGGCTGCAAAACCGGCAATCAGCGAAGCTTCAAGGCCATACCGTCCAGCCAGTAGAACCGCCGCCGCTCCCTTGCCTCCGTCCAATAACAAGGTGGCAATCGCCAGGTCCTTCCGCCCGGTTCGCAAAACATTGGTCGCCCCGATATTGCCCGAGCCGGAGTCTCGAATGTCGGACAGTCCTGCCAGCCGGGTCAGGACCAAACCAAAGG
>JACZYI010000044.1 GCA_022571175.1 Pseudomonadota bacterium | reverse complement strand
CTTTATTGCTTCAGCCAGCCTTCGTTGCCTGGTTTCCGGCCTTTTGGCGCTTACCAGCCAACTCACATACTGCTTCTGGTACCCGGGGGTCAGTCCTACAAAATTTTCCCACACCTTGCGGTTTTTTTTCAATGCCTTTTTTATGTCGGCAGGTAACCACATGCCGTTAGAATTTTTAACCTCCAGAAACACCGCCTCGTATTCAGTTCTATTTTGATACGCAACGAGGCCAGCTTGCGTCATTTTTCCTTCTTCGATTAATTGTTTAGCCAGCCTGATGTTCAAAGGCGACCATTTGCTGCCAGCCTTTCTGGGCGTAAATCTGTGGGCATATCTCTGCTGGCCGATGCCTTTCTTGAGGCCATCGATCCAGCCGAAACATAGAGCTTCCTTGATCGAATCCATATATTCTATGCTGGTTTTGCCGGTGCGTTTCTTGAAATAGATGAGCCATATTTCCTTTTCTCTGGCGTGATTTTTCGTAAGCCACGAGCGCCACTCCGCCCGATTAGAGGCGAAAAAATCCGGTTTCATATCATTGTGCCTTTGGGGCATAACTATTATCAGATCGATCCTGGTAAAATGCCGGGAGTTTGTGTCCGCCGCGCTCCTTCCATATTATCGGTGTCAAAAAAATCCAGGCGAGAGATCATTCCCCTCGCCTGGACTGTTGTTTTCAAACCGAGCCTAGAAGTAGGCGCGCCCGGTCACACCAAAGGTGCGTGGCGGATTGGTCAGGAAGCCCACCCGGGCCCGGTTGCCGCGTTCGCGGTCGAGTGCTATCTGGGCGATCTCGTCCCAGATATTATTGATGAAGAATGCCAATTCATAGCGCTCGTTTCTAACTCCAAACCTCAGGTTACCGATGGTATAGGCGGCCATCTTCGGATCAAAAGTCAGCGTGGTGATCGACGGATCTCCGATCGGGATCAACTGAATGGTGGCAAAAGCCGGATCAGCGTCACCGAACTGGGTGAAGCGCGAGCCCACATGCTGGACCGTTGCGGTGATGAAGCCATCCATGTCTTCCCACAGATTCGGCATGTAGTAGGTGCTGGTCACCGCCACCTGGAACCGGGGTACGGTCGGCAGGCGGTTGCCCTTTTCAAGGGCAGACAGGATGTTGCCATTGGTATCGGTGATGGTGGAGCGAAGCTCTGAATCGATCAGACTGGCCACAATCCCGAACTCGAACTGTTCGCTGGGCCGCACAAACAATTCCGCCTCAATGCCCATGCTCCTGGCCTTGGGCACGTTTACAATCACACGAGACGAGCATGACCCGGCCTCGAGCGTGGCCTGTAGGTTGCTGATATCGGTATAGAAGGCAGCAACATTAAAGGTCCCGCGACCGTTCATGATGGTTGCCTTGGCACCAATTTCATAGTTCCAAATCGTCTCGTCTCCCCATTTTTGCGGAAACGCGCCATAGGTTACCAAATCATCGGCGTTGCAAATTGGCTCGTTCAGAGGATCATTTACGCCCCCCAGCCGGAATCCCTTGGCCGCCTGCATGTTGAACTGGAAGTCGCTGGTCACATCATAGGAGAGCATAACCCGGGGCGAGATGTCGTTGGAAGAGGTCGAGGCCGGAACATTGATGGTCTGGACCGCGAAAATGCCGTCAAAGTTCAGAATCTTGTCTTCCTGGAAATCGAACCAACGGAGCCCGGCGGTCACACTCAACTGATCACTGAAGTCAAAGGTGGCTTCGCCAAAGACCGCGAACTGTTTAAAATCATAGGTCAGGTCCGATACGAACAACTCATCTATGCCCGCGATAACACCAGCCGTCCAGCCCGGAGCGACTCCCAGTTCCGGAATCAATATGGGGTTGGCCAGCGCCTCAAAGCCGGCGACAAGAAGATTCTGGCCATATTCGCGCTCAATTTTGCTGTAGAAGCCACCCACAATCCATTGCAGCGGACCATCGCCCGCCGAGGTAAGCCGGACCTCCTGGGTGAAGGTATCCACATCGGTCGAGTCGGTCAGTGGCGCGTCCAGAGTGAATACATTTTCAGGCAATCCCGCAGCGGCCAAGACCCCAGGCTGGCCGGTCACGCTGCCTGCCAATTGTGTGGAATCGCGAAGCTGCACCACATCCCGGTTGGTAAAGGAGGTGACCGATGTGAAGGTGGCCTGCCCGAAGTCATATTCGACGGTCGCGTCAATGAGCAGGAAATCGTCGGTAAACCTCTCCTGGAACTGGGTGAATTGTTGTCGCTTGCCCAGGGTCACAGCCGTTCGGGTGGTTGTGAATTCGTTGGCCAGAATATTGAAGATGTCGACCCGGTTGAAACCATTAATGTCGATTTCCTGATAAAGGATCCTTGGGGTGATCTTCAAATTCTCGTTCGGCATGATTGCCAGAGCCGCACGAAAACCAAACCGGTCGCCATTGTTGGCGTTTTTGTTGACAGACAAATCCGGCTGGACGGCATCAATAAAACCGCCGATAGAGTTGTAATAGCCAACCACGCGCAAGGCAGCCTTGCCCGGTGCCAGCACCACATTGACTGCCGCCTTGACCGAGCCGTCAAATTCGCTTCCACCAATCAACCCGGCGGTGTACTCGGCGATAACCTCAGCGGTCTCAAGATCAGGCTGGTTGGTAATAAAACGGACCGTGCCCGCCAGCGAGCCAGAGCCAAACAGGGTTCCCTGTGGTCCCCTCAGCACCTCGACCCGGTTAAGATCAAACAGATCAATGTCTGGCGTGAAAAGTGAGAGCGAAATCACAGACTCGTCAAGATAGACGCCCACCTGCTCTTTTACCCCGGGCTGGTCGCGGACGATCTGGCCAGCAGAAATGCCACGGATGGCCACCTGGCTTTGGCCGGGACCAAGATTCTGGACCGTGAAACCGGCCACATTCATCGCCACGTCATCCAGAGTTCTGATGCCGCGGTTCCTCATGGCGGTCTCGGTCAGTGCCGCGATCGAAAACGGCACGTCCTGAAGGACTTCCGACCGTTTTCGGGCGGTGACCACAATTTCTTCCAGAATGCCTTGCTCTGCGTTCTGTGCCTGCACCGGCAGAGATGTTACGGTGATTGCACCAGCAGCCAACAGCGCCACAACAGACGTGGAATATAAACAGCTACGATATGACTTTTTCATTTTTCTGACCCCCATGTTGCCCAGTCACGGACCAATAACGCCGAAAGCATAGTGCAAAGCAGATAATCCTGCAAGCAACCCCGTATGAGAGACATTCATATCGAACACTCAACCACGCGCTCTTGTGCTTTTTGGCACCGAGATTTCGCCACGGCCGGGAGAATTTTTCAGCTTGTTGCGAGCCTGTTATCTCAGATGACTGGTCTGAAAATCATAATATCCAGAACCATAATCACCAGGACAACCGGCAGAGCTCCCAAGTGCAGCGCCCTGAGCCTGCTCTTTGCCAGTAAAACGCACAAGACCAGCATGAATAATGATGCAAGATTATCCATTTGAATGAGCTGGTCACCAAAGGCGATTGGATAAAACAAGGTAGCGACGACGACCGTCAGCGCGGCCACAGACCAGATAAGCTGCGTTTTTGCAAAATAATAGGATTCAAGATCGGCTCCCTCCAGTTTATTGGGATAGATAAGATGAGAAATGATAAACAGCCCCGAAGGCGGTACCAGCATCAACAAAAGGAGCGGAAAGGTCCAGACATCCATCCGCTGTAATCCCCAGCTTTCCCACCACATTTGCAGAAAGGCAAGGAACAGGGCGGCGACCACACCCGAATGGACCCAAAAGCCCTTGCATTTGCTGCCTGCCCTGATTTGACGAGCTACATTGGTCAACAGACCCCCAATGCCGAGACCGATGATGATCGACAACAACACCATCACAAACTCAAACCGGTCCATGGTTTTTGCTTTCCCCTCGAAGAATCACAGCACCCACACTTGTCCATCGGAAATATTTACAGGCGTGGGCGGTCTGAATTGATTTAACACAAGTGAGTCACCGACTTCAATCGGCAGCTGGATTTATGATTCAAGAGTTACCAATAAAGTGTCGCTTTGACAAATGCCATGGCGGTTTGACTAAGACCTCACGGCACACTAGATTTAGCTCATATTCACAGGAGACTGGATGTCGGATCTTGTTATCGTCTGCTGAGACTGCCTGCGGGCTCCTCGGCTTGATTGGATAGTGCCAACGGGATGGAGGTGGGTTTGATTTGCCCATATTGATCCTGCGGTTTTTGTGTATTTTATGCACATACTCGAATTGGACGAACAAGATTATGAATGAATTATTAGAGAATGATGTCATCACTTTTTTTGCCGGGCTCTCACGTCAGGCACCGGGCGATGACAGGCTTTCGCTCAGCATCATGCAGGGCCTTCAGGGCATGAGGCCCTCGTCCCGTATCGCGGATTTTGGCTGCGGCACGGGCTCGGCCACATTGTTGCTGGCAGAACATTTCCACCCACTCATCTATGCTATCGACCTGGCCGAACTCTTTCTGGATGTTCTGATGGTGTCGGCAAAGAAGAAAAATCTGGATGGTTTTATCCAGCCAAAATGCGCGGATATGGGACTGACGGATGAGCTGCCCAGTGCACTGGACTTGATATGGTGTGAGGGCAGCGCCTATATCATTGGTTTTGCCAGCGCACTGAAGGACTGGCATGGCCTGCTGAATCCCGGCGGAATATTGGTGGTCAGTGAATGTGTCTGGCTCAACCCTGACCCCCCTTCCAAGACGCGGGATTTCTGGCAGGCGGCCTACCCGGCCATTGGCAGTGAGGAAGATGCTCGAGAGCTCGCTGAAAGCTTGGGCTATGAAGTGCTGGACAGCCGAACCCTGCCGGAAAGTGCCTGGCAAAGCTATTACCGGGAAGTTGAGACCGCTCTCGAAAGCCCTGAGGGACTTAAACTCACCCCAGATTTTCGCGACGGTATGCGGGAAGAAGCCAAAATCTATCACGGGTCCGAAAGCAGCTACGGCTATCTCTTTTTGATCTTACGGAAGACTTAATCCCGATTAAATTTTTCCATGCCGGATGATCTTTATGGATCAATCCATTCCAAGAGCGGCAAGGCCAGATAGGCAAAGGCGAAACCCACCAGCCAGATGGAACCGGAGCCCCATAACAACCGCCTGTTCCATCTATCTGCCGCAGTACATTTTTCAGCCAGTACGGGGTCAGCAGGACAGGTCCGGCCAGGCCGATAGAGCACCCAGGCAGCCAGGGCCAGGACTATAAAACTGCCCGAGAAGAACCAGACCTTGTTGCGGGCCAGATCCACCAGGAATGGCAAATTGGAAAACATGGCTGCCGATACCGCGCCCAGCCCAACTGTCACCAGAATGATGGGCAGAGCACAGCAGACCAGCGTAGTGGTCGACGCGAACAGGATCAGCCAGCCCCATTTTCGGGTTTCGATCTCCGATGTCATATGGTGTCCTCCCTGTCGTTCAAATCAGTGTTTTGCGCCAGGCAGCACTCAGCTGACATTATGGTCGTCATCATAGTCCGCGCCGTGATCAGGGATGCCATCACCATCATGGTCATGATCAACATGATCTTCGGCGGCATGGTCCGGTGTTCCATCGCCGTCATGATCATGGATGCCGAGAAAGTCCAGGTCATCGTCGTGGCCCATCTTGTCGTGCATGGCTGTGCGGCGTGCCAGTTCTTCCTCACTGAGCACTGTGGTGCTGTCAAAGCCATCGCAATTTTCGTGGATTTCCATACCCTTGTAGGTAAAGCCCTTCTTGAGAAATATTTTCGTTAATTGCTCATCCGAAAATTTGACGCTCTCGTCAGCACAGACTCGAATGATCCCGGTTTCCAGATCGCCCGATACCATTTTAACGCCCTCTATTTTACGGAGCGCACGCTCGCTGGTGGCCACACAGAAGGGACAGGTGATGCCCTCAAGTTTCAAGTCGTACTGGATGTCGTCGGCGAGTGCCGGTGCTGCCAGAAAGAATGTTAATATCGCTCCTGTAATGAGCTTTTTCATGTTCGTCTCCTTCTATTCAAAAATTTACCCTGAAACCAGCCAGAACCGTGAAGTCTTTCTCAAGGGCCGATCCGTTCAGGTCTTGTATAACGGGAATTTGCACCGCCGCCTCGGCAACCCAGCGCCGGGTGGCATATTGAATCCCAGGGACCAGATAGAGTGTGGTGCCACCGCTGTTGGAATCACCAATGCCGCCCGTTTGCAGCTTGCCCGAATGAACAAGATTGGCCTCCATAACACCATAGAAAAATCCCTTGTCATAGCGGCTCAAGGTGCGCGGCAAAAGCCGGTACTGGAACGAGACATCGGCGCGGGCCACATCACCGCGTTCGGTTCCACCATCTCTGGTGTTCACCCGATAGCTGGCCTGAAAGTCCAGATTCCAGTCCACACTGGCATAGGTCGCAATCACGCCGCCAAAGACATCCCAGGAGCCGGTCCCGGGCTGAAGATTCGGCGGCAACAGACCCAAACCATCCGTCCTTTGGTTGTCACCGGTCGGAACTTTCAGGCCTATGAAGGGTGCAATCCGGGTGGTCTTGCCGACGGCGTTCTTTTTGTAGAGTGTGTAGCGCGCAACCAGCCTGCCATCGCCAATTCCATCAGTCTCACGCACCCCCGCAGGCGATTTCAGTTTTTTGAAGGTCAGCGGAAGAATACCAAAGATCGCCAAGTCCGGGGTCACGCCATAGGCCATGACCGAATTCACCGTCAAGGCCGTCATTTTCCGGTCCAGTCCACCAACATCATCGCTCGCCTTGCCGATTATTATCTGTTCCCGAAAGATGATTTCCCCCTGGCTGACCGGCAGCGCCGTATTGAATGTGATCGGCACTGCCCAAGAGTTTCCAGGTATGATCCAGAAGATAAGACTCAGTAGCGCGATATTCCATTTTGGATCGGACCAATTCATTTTCCACTCCCGGCTCTTGCTCTCATTCCGAATCTGATAACGGTATATAAGGTCTGTAGTAACTGCAGACACAAGAGGTAAATAGAATGACTTTGATCACAAAAACGCGAGCGACGAATATTACCCGTGCCGTGCTGGCCCGGCGGACCGGGACCAACCTGTCCACAATCCGCTATTATGAGGAGATCGGCCTTATAACACTGCCGCAGCGTGCGGCTAACGGCTACCGTATTTATGACAGCGGGCATGTCACTCAGCTTGTGCTCGTGCGCCGATGCCGTGAATTGGGTTTCTCACTCGATCAAACCCGTTCCCTTCTAAAGCTGGTAGAAGATCCAAAGGAGAGCCGTTGCGATGTCAGGGATTTGGCGATTTCTCACCGCAAGGATATTGAGACCAAGATCGCTGATCTTCAGGCGATGAACGTGGCGCTTGAAGAGATGATCTCGTCGTGCGAGAGCGGCGAAGCCTCTTCCTGCCCAATACTTGATTCGATTGGCACAGAGGTGTTCCGCTCAGCTTGAGGGCGTGCGGGAGGATTATTCGGCACCAATATTCTTAGCCTATAGGAAGCCGCTCAACTGGCGTCACTTCCTCGCCTGCAAGATGAGCCTTGAAGGAGTTTATTAAGCTTTGAGCGACGGTATGCAGGAAGAATCCAAAATCTATCACGGGTCCGAAGGCAGCTATGGCTATCTCTTTTTGTCACTGCGTAAGATTTAATCCCGGGCCTGCCCCACCCCGTCCAGGCGCTCGGATTCGGTAAAGCGTACAATCACCGTGATCGGTACCAGCACAAAGCCACGCCCTTCAAGGCCCTCCATCCAGCTCTCGAGCGCGGCCAGGGTCTCGGGGTAAGGATGGCCGATGGCCACGGCAAAACCCCGGTCTCCGGCGATGCGCTCGGTCTGGGCCAGCGCGGATAATATGGCAGCCCGGTTGCGCTCATTATCGAGAAACACATCGCGCTCGGCGGTGGCAATGCCCATCCGGCTCGCCAATAACCCCGCCACCGAGCGGGCGGAGGTGCGGGAATCGAGGAACATCAAACCTTGCGCCCCGATGGCCGACAAGACTATGCCCATATAGCTGGCATTTTCGGTATATTCGCTGCCCATATGATTATTAACCCCCACATAGCCCCGGATGCGCGCCAGATTCCAGACCATGCGCTCAAGGGTTTCCTCATCCGAGAGGCCCAGATAAAGCGCGTGCGGTCCGGGATCAGCATCAGAGGAATGGGGCTCCATGGGCAGATGCAATAAAACTTCATGGCCTCTCGCTTTGACCATATCCACCTGAGACTGCAGCCCACCCGCATAGGGCAAAAAGGAAAAGGTCAAAGGGCCGTCCATGGCCGCCAGACGCCGGGCAATGCCACGGTCAAGCCCCAGATCATCAATCACGATGGCGATTGGAATAAGCCGGCCAATCTCGGGGCTCACCGCCGCATAGCGTTCCCAGTTGGGTTCACCGGCAAACTCGGGCATACCCACCGCATCAGGCTGAAGATCACGAACCACCGTTTCGGGCTCGGCTTCCTCGCCCACACCCGCCGCATCACCGGTCAGTTGCTCGTAATATGTGACGATCTGCTCGCCGTATAAAATCAGGATAATGGTGGCGAAGGCCAGACCGATCAGGCCGCCAAAGGCCAGCTCCACCGATCGCATGCCAGTGGATTTTTTCTGTTTTTTCCCGGGCGAACGCCTGATGGTTTTTTTAAGCGAACTCCTGGCGGTTTTTTTGAGCGAACCCTTGGCGGTTTTTTTCCGGGGCTTGGCCCCAGACTTGGCTTTCGGCTTCTTTTGCGATTTTTTCTGTGCCATCTAAGTCTCGTTTCTGGCATTTGCAAGGCGGCGGAGGATCATTGGGCCACTCCTTCACTTGGCGGATATCCACTATCCAGCGCCGCGCGCAGTTCGAACAATGATTGCAGCACCCATTCCGTGCCAATCATATAAAAGAAGAAAATCCGTTGGGCACCGGCAATATTATGGGGTGCCCTTTGGTCGGCTTCAAAGTCCGCGAAATGAAAGTCGCAGTCAACATAGCTATTATCCACCGCAAAAGGCCGCCACTCCAGAAATTCCTGTATGGCCGCATACTGATCTATCGCCACAAGAACCACATCCTCAAAGGCCGCCTTTCGATCCTCCTGTATCCTTTTATATTGGCGCAGCGCTGCCCTTACCGCATCCTTACTTATAATAGCGGTTCGCCCGGTCGATATCAGCTCTTCATAAATGGTATTATCATAGGTGGTATCCCGGCCAAGAC
Organism: Pseudomonadota bacterium; assembly: GCA_022571175.1. Classification (GTDB taxonomy): domain Bacteria; phylum Pseudomonadota; class Alphaproteobacteria; order Sphingomonadales; family SMXR01; genus JACZYI01. The sequence goes on along the minus strand of JACZYI010000044.1, from coordinate 1,916 downwards.
CGACGCGACAAAGCACTCCTAGCAGGTCCAATTGGTCCGGCTGCACATTATTGGTGCCCGTCAGATAGTCGTAATAGCCCCTCAACATAGCCTGTTCCGCATCGAGGCTCAGGCGCGTTGCCTCATAAGCGGCGATATTATTATTAACCTCCACGCGCAAGCTGGCGATAATTTCCTGTTCCTGATTTTTTTCCTTGCGTGCCTGGTTCCAGTCGTCCACTTGCAGACCGATGAATATACCGACCACCACGATCAATACTTCGAGCACGACCGTGAACCAGTCCTGCTTGCGGAAGCTGTTCGCCAGATGACGCAGGATCATGGGTTAATCCCCCGCCTCACATATATGGGCGGTATTTTTACTGGTCATGATAGTCCGTGGAGCGGTCATCATCCCGGTACATGTCGGGCTCGGACCAGTAATAATCGCCAAAGGGCTCCTGATTGGGCCATTGCTGATCGAGCGTGGCGGCATCATACAAGACCCCGCCCTTCATCACATACTGCATGTCAGCCGTGTTGCGAATGTCGTCCAGTGGATTTGTGTTGAGCACGATGAGGTCGGCGAGCTTGCCCACTTCGATGGAGCCGAGGTCCTGGTCGGCGCCGAGAAAATGTGCGCCACCGAGACTGGCCAACTTCAACGCGCCCATGGGCCCTAAAGCTGAGGCGGCCATCCAGATTTCCCACTGAGCGTTGGGGCCGTGGTGCTCGCCATGCGATCCGATAGCCCCGTACCCGCCCTCCGCGATGATGTCCGCCAATCCCTGTGCGAGGAGCGGAAAGCTATAGTCATCCACAGACACATCAGGTCCATCAGCAAGCGTGCAACTCGTCCGTCGCCGCCAGCGCCCCAGCCGACTCTACCAGAATGAGCTCCCACCCGATCGTCACACCCGGGTCACCGAGCTTGCGCAGGCTCAGCTCGACCTGAACGAACGTCGACGGTGTGAGATCGTCAAGCAGCGTTGTACGCCATTGCAGGGCGGACCCGCCCACGAGGAAGCCGGGTCAGGAAGGCTCCGGATCGAGCTCGAGCCGGAACGTCGATTGGATGTAATAGTTCGTTCGAGCGGACTCGGTCTGCACAGAGACGAAACCCTCGCTGCGGGTGGGTAGAGCCACGATGATGGCGCAGTTGGAGCCCCCAATCCCACCAGTGCACGAGATATTCGGTCTCGAGACGTCTCTGACCGAAAGCACAAGGAGTTGGCCGGCGGTTGGCCCGACATCAGCGGGTAGCGTGCCCCCACCGCTGTACCGATCGACGCGGAAGTTGGTCTCTGTCGCGGGTACGTCGAACGAGCCCGCGACGAGGACTCTTCCACCTCAGCACGGTCGGTGGCGGCGTGGTGACGAGCTCTGGCTCCATGGGCATCGAGCCGTCGTCGCCGCAGCTCGCAGCCAATCCGGCGATGAGCAACACGGCACCGAGTCGAAGCGTGGCAAGCATTTCTCTACTACAGCTCTCTTCCTGACGTGGAATCACCGGAACCAACGTACGGATTGCAGGCCGATCGTTCCACACCGACTCCCGTGCGTCAGGCCCTTCCTCAGCAACTCTGCAGCTTGCTCGTGGCCCCGAGTTGCCCGGCCTGGTCGACGAGGATCAGCTCCCACCCGATGAGGACGCCCGGCAGGCCGACCTTGCGCATGCTCAATTCGACCTGCACGAAGCTCCGTGGAGTGAGATCGTCTGGCAGCGTCGTCCTCCATTGTAGGGCGGACCCGCCCACGAGGAAGCCGGGTCAGGCAGGTTCGGGATTGAGGAGGAGTTGGAAGGTCGATTGCAGATAGTAGTTCACCCGACCGGAGGACGACTCCACAGACACGAACCCCTCGTCTTCCGTGGGCTCCACGACCAGAATCGCGCAGTCGGAGCGTTGATGTGAGCGAGTGGGGCCCGTGGCGGCACT
>JACZYI010000229.1 GCA_022571175.1 Pseudomonadota bacterium | reverse complement strand
CTAAAGCCGGGGCCGCAGGAACCTTGGACACCCTATCGCATGGTGGAAGCGTTTTGCCAGGCCGGTATCCCGCGGGAAGCCGTTTCCATTTACCCCGGCGGGCCGGAAGTCGGAGCGGCCGTGCTGGAGGGCTGCGATCGGTCCATGATCTTCGGGGGATTGCCGACCGTCGAACGCTATCACGGCGACCCGTGCGTTCAAGCGCACGGTCCGGGCTTCAGCAAGATCCTCTTCGGCGACGACATGGTCGACGATTGGGAAAAGCACCTCGACCTGATGGTCGATAGCGTGCTGGTCAACAGCGGCCGCAAGGCGGCGCCCGAGGCAAACGGCACCACCCGATCCTTCGTGCCATGGTAAATGACCACCTGCCCTGTAATGTCCTTAAGCGCCAGGTCGGTCCTGAGCGGATAACGCGTCAGAAACCCCGGCAGCCAAGGGTAGAGCCGATGGGCCATATCGCGCCCCGACTTCATGGGGGCCAACAGCATGATATGCCGCACCTCATGTTTCGCCGCCACGTGGCTAGCAAAAGCAGTGCCGATAGAATGACCCACCAGGCGGATATCTTCGCCTGTGTATGCCTTCGCCGCCCAATCAAACCATAGATCAGCATCCGCCATCAGATTGCTTTCAGACAAGGGCCCGCGGCTTTTTCCCGAACCGCGATAATCCATGGCCAGCAAGTCGAAGCCGAGTTCCCGGAAAATTTCGGCAATATCCTCCAGGCCTCCCACATTGCCGGCATTGCCCTTGAAAAAAAGCACCACACCCCGGCGCTTTTGCGAAGTGGAAAATACTATGCCGTGCAAAAGAGCGCTGCTGCTTTCCAGCCATACCTCTCGTGTCACACCGGTAAAAGCGTAGCGGTGATCCACGTCGACCGGTTCCGCATAAAAAATCATCCGCTCCTGAAACAGATACAGGAGCATGGCAATCGCCAGATAAAAAACCACGCCAAACATCAAAAACGATTTGAACCAGTCCATGCTACTGCCTCCCGGCCCTTTAAATTATGAGATGGGCCAATGAGTTGTAACCTTAACATGCTTTCGGGAAAAAGTGCCTGACCGCATGTCAATTGCTGTTTTGCCGTTTTTGATCATTCGATCAATCTGCGAAAAATCGGTCTGGGCATGACCAGGCAAGACAAACAATCCGGTTGCTACGACGGTAAATAGGGGAAAAAGCTCACAGATATTTTTTTCTCCTGGCTGTTGCCAAGCAAACTATCAGTTTCATATGCCTGTAAACAGAATACTATTTATGAGTCATGAAATCGTATGATTTCTGAAGGGGTGAGTGAATCGATTGGTTTTGCCAGAGAGACTCCCTCTGGGTGTTGACAGCTTCTAGCGGGAGGATTTTATCCGGTAGTAAACACCCGCCACCACGCCCGCAATCAGCACACCCAGTCCATTGGCCACCATGTCCAGCACCTCGAAAAAACGTCCGGGCACTTCTGCCTGTATAAATTCAAGGGTTATTCCCATGACCACCATAAAAAGCCCCAGCAAAACTCGCCTTTGCACTGTGGAGGCCGCGAGAAATCCCATAAGAGCGACCAGGCCATAGGCCACCAGATGCTCGATCTTGTCTGATAAGGGAGAGGCCAGGGGCAGCTGATCAAGCGGCAAAATAGATAACACCAGAATAGCGACGGTGCCCACGGCCCAGGCCAACTTGAACCCTCGGTTTTTTTGCCACCAGGTGGTCATCATATCCAGCGGTCTAGCGGGAATGGGCCTTGCTGTCCAGCGCCTCTACATTCCTACCAGATTTTGGCGTTGGGCCATTTTTTGGCCAGATATTGATCCACCCCAAAGCTGCGCCCGGCTGCGCTCAGCCCGAGTGTCAGCAGAATGAGCGTCTGTGACATATCAAAGCTCGGAAGATCAAGCGCGCGCCCCGAAGCCAGTGCATAATTAAAGGCCATGAAGGCACCGAGATATCCCGCAAGGCGCACGGAAATGCCGAACAGCATGGCAAAACCCAGGAAGGTCTCGCCCCAGGTCACAAGCAATGTGAAAACTTCCAAATTGGGCATAACCACACCCTCAAGGAAGGTTTTGTAGAACCCGTAGACATTTTCATTTTCAATCGCACCCGTGACCGTCGCTGCCACCGAATCCTGATAGCCCAGGCCCCAGTCGCCCCTGCCCACCTTGTTCAGGCCGGTAATGATGTAGAAATTACCCACATAAATACGCAGGAAAACAAGGGCGGCCCGTGTACTGCTTTCGCTGAAAGACCGGACCCAAAAATCTCTGGCAAAGGCTATAATATTCGAACCCATGATGCTGTCTCCGCTTGAAGAATTTTTCTTTTGCCTCTTGATGATTTAAGTCTTTCAGGAAAAGCCCTGAAGAACAAAAGCAAATCAGCCAAGCGGGGAAATGAAGTGGCCAAGCGGTGGAATTTTGGGGGTAAGCGGGACGGAAAAATGAGACGTTCAGGCCATTCCGGTGACGCGTTCATGCAAGCCAGATCGGTAACGCCGACTGGCTCGAAGTCGCTGACCATCTTTCAGAATTATCACATAATCGCCCTTGCCCCGGGGTTCCAGCTCTCTCACATGAGATAGATTGACGATAGTGGAACGGTGCACGCGATAAAAACTTTTGGGGTCCAACATCCCTTCGAGAGATTTGAGCGACCCTCGTCTCAGATATTCACCATCCCTGTTTGTCACGGCCACATATTCATCAGCCGCGCTTAGAAACAATATTTCAGCCACCGGTAAAAGCGTAATATTGCCGCCGCGTTCCACCGCCAGATATTCGGGAAACTCTTTATTGCTGTTGGATGAGATCAAGGATTCAGGCGTATC
>JACZYI010000228.1 GCA_022571175.1 Pseudomonadota bacterium | reverse complement strand
GGTCTCAGGGCTTACGGTCAACGCGATCCCTTGAATGAATATAAAACCGAATCCTTCGGCATGTTCGAAAGCCTCCTGGGGCTTGTGCGGGAACATATTTCACAATTGCTGTCTCATATGGAGTTCAACATCGAGCCACCAACTCAAGCCATAAAACCACCGAGCCAAGAAATGCACCCGCAGCATCTTGACCCCTCCACCGGTGCCAATGTGGCAGCACCAGCCAATCCTCTGCAGGCTGGCCCGATATTGACCAGAAGTGGTTCCGAGATAATCGACCCGCAAGACCCCACCACCTGGGGCAAAATACCAAGGAATGCGCCCTGCCCCTGCGGATCGGGCAAGAAATATAAACATTGTCACGGTCGCCTCTGACCCAACAGGATTGTGAGCACTTATGGGCTTTTTTCCCTCACTGCCAGAAGAGACCAATCTCTCTGATGTTTACAAGGCCTACCCCGGCGGTATAGAGGCCCTGTTTCGTTATCACGACCATGTGCTGCGCGGCCCTTCTCCCTTGAGCATCGGTGAGCGGGAACTGATTGCGGCTTATGTATCGGGTCTGAATGGCTGTGAATTTTGTTTCAACGCCCACCGCGTTTATGCCGAGACCTATGGTTTCGAGCCCGATACTTTCGAGGGTTTGTTTGATAATCTCGAAAGTTCAAACCTTCCGGATAATCTGAAACCTTTATTGGCCTACGCGGGCAAGCTTACCAAAGACCTGAGCGGGATGATGCAGTCTGACGTCACCGCCATACTGGAAGCCGGATGGAGCGAACAAGCCGTCCATGACGCCATGACAGTCACGGCTCTTTTTAACTTCATGAACAGGATAATTCATGGTTCCGGCGTTGCCCCCTTTGACGGCGATTATGAGACCCGCCTGGAACGGCTCAGAAAAATTCCCATCGAAAAACGCAAGGCCTTCAACCAGGACCATTTAGGCAATGATCATTATGTCCAGTATGGTCGCAGTATCGGTGTGATTAAAGACTGACTTCGGCTTTAATCGCCTTTGGTGGCCAGCTTTCTCCATGCTTCAAGGCTGTAGGTCTCTCCCTTATCTTTATCAAACAGGGTCAATGAATCCTTCCCCGCCACCATGATTTTGCCCTGACGCGGAAACTCTGCGATTTCCAGTTCTGACCGCTCACCGCCCATCAGATAGACCAGATCAACATTACCAATATTAGCCAGATTATGCGCCAGACCATCGCAGGGAAATCCGGCATAATCGCCGGGTCCGAGCTCAATTTTTTCCTCCCCAATCTCCAACTCGCCTTTACCTTCAAGAATAAAGATAAACTCCTCCTGCACCCGGTGGCTGTGCAGCTCAAAACTTTCTTTGCCCGGCGGTATCCGGCCCTTTGCCAACTGTGATCGTTGCATGCCCACCCGGTCTGAAAGGGGTGAATAATATAATTCTGAATTTGGATTAAAGGGATGGCTGATGCGAATGGTCCCATCCTCCTGATCATCCGCCTTGATCACATGTGTTTTTTGGTTGTCTTCCTCTGACATGGCTCTCTCCCCAGGTTAATTCTCAGCCTAGGCCTGAATTTCTGTCCCCACAAGTCCTGCCCTTAACGCGGGCTGAACGGGGGCCTCACCAAGGGTTCACAGGCTCGCCCCTATGGTGGAGGTCTCGAAAAAGAAGGAGATGAGCCATGAGACGATATAACTGGATAATATCACTCCTCCTCGTGCTGGCATCCATATTATTTGCCACCACAACCCTGGCCCGTCCCATTTATGACGGCTCTGGAGATGATGCCGACCTCTACCCCTTTTATCGGGTACTGAGTGCAGCAGACCATAACCCAGCCGTGCTTGATCATGGCTTTTTTGAATTTTTGGCAGCGAGCCCGCAGAGAGGCCCCGAATGGAGAGCCTTCCGCTCGTCGCTCCACCACATTGACTGGTACAGCCAGCATTTTGCACGCGAATGGATTCAAACGAATATGCACGGGTTTTTTGACCGGTTTCTAGCCGCCAACCGGGTCTCGGTCTTTTTGAATCTGGATGTGCCAGACGAGCTTTTGGCAAGCCTCACTTACCGCATCAGCACTGGCCTGCCCGAGCATGCCTATCTGACCGACAATGCCTCCTACGCCGATATTGTCATTTCGGTGGAGGGCGCCCTTGGCCAGCCATATGTCTATGAACGATCAACAAAGGCAAAAACCTCGAAGTTCAAAAAGAAATACCGCCGACGAGCGGCCAATGCTGGTTACGGGAACATGACCTATGCCAGCTACACGAGCGTGAAGGCAACCGCAGCGCTGGACTATGACATTCGGGTCACGGTCACCAGCGGTTTTAGAGTGATTTACCAGGACCGCATTGCCGGGCGGGCACGGGACAATTTCAAATTTGTCCGTGACTTGAGAAGCTTTTCAGACTCGGGAGAAGTATTTGCGCTTCTCTTTCCCAATGGCAAGGTCAGAAAACGCATGGCTCGCAACACGGATCAATACCGAATATCGCTCTACGCTGGCCTCGCCAGCAATATTGGCCGCGCGGTGATGAACAGCATCTCTACCCAGGGCCTGCCCCTTAAATATGCCTTGGGTGTCGAGAGCCCCTATCAGCGGGTGTCCTATGGGCGCGGTGGCCGACATGGTCGCTAGATCCGAAGGATAAAGCTGATATCCTTGCTGTCACTTAAAGGGGTGCGGACTTCGGTCCCATCCCTTCTTTTTTGGTGCTGATGCTGCTCGCAAAAATCCGCCGGCTTAATCAAACGCCTCATCCCAGGTGCCTTGGGTGGCGGCTTTGGAATATTCGGTGGAGCGATTTTCAAAGAAATTGGCATGTTCTACCGCATTCCGCATGGTATCG
>JACZYI010000227.1 GCA_022571175.1 Pseudomonadota bacterium | reverse complement strand
CATTGATCGCGGTTGGGACATCTTTACCACGCACAAGGAGGCCACGGCCCTGAACCTGTGCAGGAGCCATCCCCATGCAGTTGTGCTCATCGGAGCGGGGATGCCAGACTTGGATGGTGTTATGCTGCGAGAAAGCGCAAGGAATCCGAACCCGACCGCGTCGTTATCGCCATGACCAGATTTTTGCCTCTGGATCAGGTTTTTGCCACGGATTTTTACGATCTTCTGGAGCAAAACCTAATCGACCAACCGTTTCAAAATTCAGTATTTTTACCGCCTTTTTATAGTGACATGTGGTCGGACCCACGCCTGAGGGATGTAGTAAGACAAATTGGTCTTGTGGATGCCTGGAAGGAACTGGGTTATGCTGATTTTTGCCAGCCAATTACCAACGAGGCTGATACAGACGATTTTGAATGCGGGCTAAATAATTGAATAACTTATTTACAGAACTTAAGCGCCGCAATGTGCTGCGGGTGGCTGCGGCTTACGCGGTTATTTCCTGGATTATCTTGCAGGTGGTGGACACGGTTGCACCCATACTGGAGCTTCCGGAGAGTTTTGCCAAGGGTATGTTGCTGGTGCTCATCATCGGTTTTCCCGTTGCTCTCGCCATGTCCTGGGCTTATGAGGCCACCCCCGAAGGTATAAAGAAAACCGGTGATGTGGATGCGGATGCAAGTCTCACCCATAACACCGGTCAAAAGCTCAATCGCCTGATTATGGCCGGGCTGGTGGTGGCGCTCGGTTATTTTGCCTTCGATAAATATATGACCGTAAGCGATGTCACAATCGAAACGGTTGAAGTGGCTGAAGGCGTTAAATCCATCGCCGTGCTTCCCTTCATCAATATGTCCAACGATCCCGAGCAGGAGTTTTTTTCTGACGGCATATCCGAGGAGCTGTTGAATGTGCTGGCCAAGGTGGATGGATTACGTGTCACCAGCCGCACCTCTGCCTTCCAGTATAAAGACACCAGCCTTTCCATTCCCGAGGTGGCCGCTGAACTGGGTGTGCAATATATATTGGAAGGGTCTGTGCGCCGGGGCGACGGGCAGGTCCGCATCACAACCCAATTGATTGAAGTGGCTACCGATAGTCACCTCTGGTCGGAGACCTATGACCGGGATATTTCCAACATTTTTGCCGTGCAGGACGAGATCGCGAGCCGGGTTGCTGAGGCGCTGAGAGTGGAATTATTGGGTGAGGACCATCAACCGATCGCGCCCATTCAGAAAACCTCGATTGATGTCTATTCAGATTATCTACTGGCCCGCCAGAAACTGGCCACCTTCGCATTTGATCCGATGAAGGAAGCAGTGCAGTTGCTGAACCAGGCGATTGCGGTGGACCCTGCATTCGCGCCTGCATATGAAATGTTGGCGAGCGTCTATCTAGTGATGACCCATACCGGGATTTTGTCGGATTCCGAGTTAGTTGTACTGGCCAGGCCGATCATCGATTCCGCGCTGGCATTGAATGACCGACTGGCAGGAGTTTGGCTCGCTGATGCTTATATTCTGGTCCTTGAAGGCAAGCTGGATGAGGCGGAAGCGGCTCGGCAGCGCGCTTATGCTATGGAACCGAAACATCCGAATGTCCTGCGTTACCAGCTCATGCAGAGTTACTGGATGCGCAGACCGACTGACATGTCGCCAGTCATTGACGCCCTTTTTGAGGTCGACCCGCTTTCGGTTTTGACATTTCTCTCGGTGAATTTTTGGTATAGTCGGCAGTCCCAGTTTGAAAATATTCGGGTGATGGGCAGGAGATTATCGAAAGTGCAACCGAATTCTCCGCTTGAATTATTTAAACCTGTGATGACACCTCTGCCAGAAGACAACAATGTTCGAAAAATTGAAAGCGTGCGGTTTTTTCGAACGATTGAGCCTACCGATCCGGACGGTCCGGCATTTCTGGCGCTTGTATTAATGGATGCTGGCGAGACGGTGGAGGCAGGGCGTGAAATCAGGAATGCGCGGGCCCTGGATGAGGATCACGCCTTTGTAGCTATCTCCGATGCTTTGTACAAAATCTACCGCGGCGATATGAAACAGGCACTGGGCATTGCCCAAGCGCTTGCGCAGCCGGATGCATCCACACGATTTGGCTCCAGGGATATGGCTTTGCGCATGCTGGCCAACCGCGTGCTGGCCTCAAAAGGAGTGGAGGAGGCGTCCGGGCTAATTTCCCTTTACCTGTCCATCTATCCCGGGCTGGTGAATGCCGATCTCACCAGCATAACCATCTCGCCGGCATTTTACCTGAAATGGGGGCATCTGATGGTGGCGCTGGACCTGGCGGCACTTTATGAAATAACCGGCGAGAGCCAAAAATCGGAAGTGCTGTTGGCAGCGGTTGAGGCCGAGCTGCCCTTCTGGCCGCGCCGGGGCGTCTTCGGGATCGGCTTTTCCGATGCCGAGCTTTACGCCATCAGGGGTGATAACGCTGCCGCCCTTGCTGCCCTGCGTCAGGCGCTGGAAGAGGGTTTGACCCAAAACTGGTGGTTTTTCCTTGATCACAGCCCGCATTTTGCGGAGCTGCGGGGAATGCCAGAGTTCGCTAAAATCCGTTTTGAATTTGCCGCCATCGCTGCTATTCCTGCGGAAGAAGCAAGTCCGTGACTTTGGTCTTTGTACTGACATGTGGCTAATCGAAATTTAGGAGACAATTATGTCTAGATCATTCAACATTCTAAGTTGTTTCTTGTTGCTGGCAGGCGTTACGCTTGCAGGCGCACCGGCTCTGGCTCTCCAGGCCCACGCTCATGTGGGCCATGTGGCCACCAGCTGGGGCGATACGCCTGATAACCAGGGCTTTCTGACCACCGCCGAAGGCGAAGCGGCGATT
>JACZYI010000043.1 GCA_022571175.1 Pseudomonadota bacterium | reverse complement strand
GAAAGCGCGGTCGGGTTTTTGAGCCGGTTCTGGGGTCGGGTCGCTGAACACCGGCCAGATGGCGACCTGTCCCATATGAGTGACAGTGCGCTCGAGCGATGGGCTGGGTGGAACGGGATGCCGATGGTGTTCAGTGAAACGCTACGCAAGCTGTTTGTTCGCAACGACATCCTTGAAGGCTGGATCGAGCGACAGGGCAAACTTGCACAGCGAGCGGCTGCCGATCGAGCACGAAAACACCCACGGAAATTCCACGGAAATTCCACGGCTACGAAGACGAAGACGAAACGCCCGCCAAGCCGGAGGGAAAGAAGCGGATCATGATCCTCGGCAGCGGGCCGAACCGCATTGGTCAGGGCATCGAATTTGACTATTGCTGTTGCCATGCCGCGTTTGCGCTTTCCGAGGATGGGTATGAATCCATAATGGTAAACTGCAACCCGGAGACTGTTTCAACCGATTATGACACCTCGGACCGACTCTACTTTGAGCCCCTGACGGCTGAGGATGTGTTGGAGTTGATTGCAGCAGAGCAGCGCAAGGGTGAGCTTCTCGGTGTTATCGTCCAGTTTGGAGGTCAGACACCTTTGAAACTGGCTCATGATCTGGAAGCCGCAGGCGTTACCATTCTGGGCACTTCTGTGGATGCCATTGACCTGGCCGAAGACCGGGAGAGATTTCAGGAACTGGTAAATAATCTGGGCCTCCTGCAACCGGAAAATGGCATTGCCCGCTCGCTCGAGGAAGCACAGGATATTGCCACCAAAATTGGTTTTCCGGTCTTGATCCGCCCATCCTACGTACTGGGAGGCCGGGCCATGGAGATTGTCCATGATATGGAGAGCCTGAACCGTTACATGCAGGTCGCAGTGAAGGTCTCAGGCAAAAGCCCGGTTCTCATCGACAGCTATCTCAAAGATGCCATAGAGATTGATGTGGATGCTCTTTCAGATGGTAGCCATGTTCATGTGGCAGGCATCATGCAACATATCGAAGAAGCCGGGGTACATTCAGGCGATTCAAGCTGTTCCTTGCCTCCCCATTCGCTTCCCAAGGATATTATTGATGAACTGGAAAGACAGACCTGCAAACTTGCGCTGGGGCTTGGAGTGCGCGGCTTGATGAATGTGCAATTTGCAGTGCAGAACGGAGATATTTACCTGATCGAGGTCAACCCTCGGGCCAGCCGTACGGTTCCTTTTGTGGCGAAGGCTACCGGAGTTCAGATCGCAAAAATTGCTGCCCGATTAATGGTTGGACAAAGCCTTGCCTCCTTTGACCTCAAGGCATCGGCCAACGGTCATGTAGCGGTCAAGTCACCCGTTTTTCCCTTCGCCAAGTTCCCCGGGGTTGATATTCTACTCGGACCGGAAATGAAATCCACCGGTGAAGTTATGGGTATTGACTGTAATTTTGAGACCGCCTTCCTGAAAAGCCAAATTGCCGCCGGGCTGTCACTGCCGTCAAGCGGAAAGGTTTTTATATCGGTAAAGATGAGTGACCGCGAAGCAGTGCTTCCCCTCGCCAGAGATTTGGTTGACATGGGATTTGAGGTTGTTGCCACCCGGGGTACAGCAAAATTCCTGCAAGACCAGGGGCTTGATATCAAGACCATAAATAAGGTGATAGAGGGTCGCCCCCATATTGTTGATGCCATGAAAGATGGCAGCATTCATCTGGTTTTGAATACCACGGAAGGCAAACAATCAATAGCGGACAGCTATTCTCTCCGGCGCACGGCCTTGATGCAGGGAATACCCTACTACACCACCATGTCTGGCTGTTACGCTGCAGTTAAAGCCTTGCGCGTGCTGAAGTCGGGAAGCCTTGAAGTCTCACCTCTACAATCGTACTGTTGATGAGGGCTGCAGTTGAGGCGTGTCAACTGCGGTCTCAATTAGATAATATTGGGTTCAACAAAAACGAAAGATTCAAGTGAGTCAAATGAACAGGGTTCCCATGCTCATTACGGGTTACAATAAACTTGAGGCCGAACTTAAGCAGCTTAAGACGGTTGATCGCCCTTCTATAATTCTTGCCATCGAAGAAGCACGTGCGCACGGCGATTTGAAAGAAAATGCCGAATATCATTCTGCCAAGGATCAACAAGGCATGACCGAAGCACGCATCAAGGACATTGAGGGCAAGCTGGGATATTCCGAGGTCATTGATCCCAAGACCCTCTCTGGCGATAAAATTAAATTTGGGGCAACCATCACCCTGACAGATGAAGAAGGTAAATCAGTGGTCTACCAAATCGTCGGTCTCGAAGAGGCGGACGTCAAGAAAGGCCGCATTTCATATTCCTCTCCTTTGGCCCGTGCGCTTATCAACAAATCAATTGGTGAGGAGATAGAGGTAAAGACTCCATCGGGTGAGAAATATTACGAAGTTGAAGAAATAAAATTCATCTAGCCCGGGACAGATCTAGTCCCGATTCATCGGAATATCATCAAAGGGAATTCCGGGCTCATTCTTGGAGCTGCGGATTGAAAGTGAGGTTTTCACACTTGCTACCTGAGGTGCTGCAGTCAGCTTGCCGGTTAAGAAGGATTGGAATTCAGCCAAATCTTTAGCAACAATTTTCAGGACAAAATCAATCTCGCCATTCAGCATGTGACATTCGCGAACCATCGGCCAGCCAGCAACCAGATCTTCAAAAGCCGTGAGATCAATTTCGGCCTGACTTTCCAGACCGACCATGGCAAAAACCGTAATGCCATAGCCCAGTTCTTCATTGTTCAGATCAGCATGATAACCGCAGATATAGCCGGCATTTTCGAGCGCTTTTACTCGCCGTAAGCAAGGCGGTGGTGTTATGCCGACTTTGTCGGCCAAATCCACGTTGGTTATTCGCCCTTCATTTTGAAGATAGGCCAGAATCTTCCGGTCCACTCTATCCAGCTTGACTCGCGCCATTTTATCTCACTCCAGATTTAATGCGTATCCATAGCAGGAATTGAAAGAAAATACCAGTTTAGGGACATTTTATTTCCCTTAGTCACAAGCATTTATGCTCGAATCCAGTCTCATACTCTGGTTTTCACCCATGCAAAATACAACTGACAGCTTGCAAGCGAGGGTCTGCTGGCGCATAAGTCATAGTTGGGAATGGTGGGGATAAAATCGCAATATTAAAGCGGTAATCAGGTCTTGTATCTGCCCCGTAAGACCTTAGATAAGGACCTGCGTGCAACCAGAATATCTGAGATTCAGGAGGGAATTAGGAGAAGAAAATGAGTGTACTTGTTAACAAACCGGCACCGGATTTCAAAGCAACGGCGGTTATGGAGGATGGTACAATCAACGAAGATTTTGTGCTTTCAGATTATTTGAAGGGCAGTTACGGGTTGTTATTTTTCTACCCGCTTGATTTTACCTTTGTTTGCCCATCCGAAATTATTGCCTTTAATAATCGCATAGATAAGTTCAAGGCTCTGAATACCAAGGTCATTGGCATCAGCGTTGATAGTGAGTTTTCGCATTTCGCCTGGCGCGAAACAAAGGTCGAAAATGGCGGCATCGGAAAGCTGGATTTTCCCTTGATAGCTGACCTCACGAAATCCATCGCCCGGGATTATGATGTGCTGATTGAAAGTGATGGCGTTGCTCTTCGCGGAACATTCCTGGTGGATTTGGCAGGTAATGTACGCCATCAGGTTGTGAATGATTTGCCACTTGGTCGAAATGTGGATGAAGCTATCCGTATGGTAGAAGCGCTACAATTCACGGAAGAGCATGGCGAAGTTTGCCCTGCGGGCTGGAACAAGGGCGACGATGGAATGGTAGCCGATGCGGCCGGTGTAGCCAGCTATCTGTCCTCTCATTCAGACGATCTTTAGGGAAGCGCATGAGTGATGTCCACCACAGCAGGGTATTGATTATCGGCTCGGGCCCGGCCGGATATACAGCAGCAATATACGCTGCCCGTGCGGCGCTCGAACCCACTATGGTTCTTGGTCTCGAGCCCGGCGGGCAAATGACCATTACCACTGATGTAGAGAATTATCCCGGATATGCCGAGACCATCCAGGGTCCTTGGCTGATGGAACAGATGCGTGATCAGGCCATTAATGTGGGCACAAATCTGGTTTCAGATCATATCGCATCCATTGATTTTTCAAAACGCCCCTTCAAGGCCATAGGAGATGGTGGTGCAGTTTACACTGGCGACACGGTTATCATTACAACCGGTGCCAAAGCCCGGTGGCTGGGTCTGCCCAGTGAGGAGAAATTCCAGGGCTTTGGTGTCTCAGCCTGCGCCACTTGTGACGGCTTTTTTTATCGGGGTAAGGAAGTGGCCGTCATTGGCGGCGGCAATACCGCCGTCGAAGAAGCGTTATTCCTGACCAATTTTGCCAGCAAAGTTGTTCTGGTGCATAGACGGGATGAACTTCGCGCAGAAAAAATTCTGCAACAACGTTTGTTCAAAAACGAAAAAATCGAAGTCAGGTGGGATTCGGTGCTTGATGAAATCCTGGGGGATGAAGACCCGCTCGGCGTTACCGGCATCAGGCTGAAAAATGTTAAAACTGGCGAGATGTCGGAACTGCCTGTTCATGGCGTTTTCATCGCGATCGGTCACACGCCCGCAACTGAAATTTTTAAGGGAGGCGTGGATATGGACGAAGAAGGCTATATCATGACCAGACCGGACAGTACCACCACCAATGTGGAGGGTGTTTTTGCCGCCGGTGATGTAAAAGATAAAATTTACCGTCAGGCTGTGACCGCCGCCGGCATGGGATGTATGGCTGCACTGGAGGCGGAAAAATTTCTGGCAGAGCAATAGGCGCGTGATTTAACCGTAAAAATCAGGTTTCTGGATATAGTATGGATTGGGATAAATTAAAAATTTTTCACGCAGTGGCGGAATCGGGCAGCTTTACCCACGCCACCCAAAAGCTGGGCTTGTCGCAATCGGCCCTGTCGCGCCAAATAAGGGCGCTTGAAGAAAGCCTCAATATCTCCCTCTTCACCCGGCACGCTCGCGGGCTTGTGCTGACTCAGGAAGGAGAACAATTGTTTGATACCGCCAGTGAAGTCTTGAAAAAGATTGAGCGGGCAGAAGTGTCCCTGCTTGAAGCAAAAGATAAACCCCGCGGGCGCTTACGGGTGACCACCACGGTCACATTTGGGTCGCTCTGGCTGTTGCCCCATATGAAAGAGTTCATCAAACTCTATCCGGATATACAATTGGAATTTATGCTTTCCGATGATGTAGTTGATTTGACGGTCCGGGAAGCCGATGTGGCCATTCGCTTTAATGTTCCAGGCCAGGCCGACCTCATCCAACGCCAGATTGGTAGCGTTCATCACCATATTTACGCATCACCCCAATATCTGACCCAAAAAGGGACACCTGAAAAACCCGCAGACCTGGATAATCATGATCTGATAATTTACGGCCCAACGGTTCCCACCGCTCTCAAAAACATCAACTGGGTTATGGATGCTGGTGCCACGGGCTATAAGCGAACACCCATAATTCAAGTCAGTTCACTTTTTGGGGTTTTGGAGGCGGTAAAAGCCGGGCTCGGTCTGGCCGCCATTCCTGATTATGTGGCTGCTGGCAACCCGGAGCTGGTGCGAATTCTGGCAGATATCGAAGGCCCGGCCTTCAAAACCTTCTATGTCTACCCGAGTGAACTCAAGGGCTCCAAGCGGGTCAATCTTTTCCGGGACTTTCTTATCAAGGAAATTCAGGCTGAATCTGCCACCCTTTGAACATATAATTTCAGGTCGATAACGTGATTAGCTATGCAAATTTCGCATAGCTCCTACCACCGATCCGGGGGTAGTTAATAAACTTCAAAAACCCTACATAATACATATCGTCGTTACTGCGGCGAAAGGCGGGTAAGGAACCCCCATTTCGAGCCCGCCGGTCAGATCAAAAGTCCTCCCCCAAGTAGCTTTTAGATCTGGCAGAAAGTTTCATCGTTTTTGACGCATGAAACCTCCCTAACAGAACTGCCGGGCTCATTGTAGCCCGGCTTTTTCTTGAGCCAGCTTCGAGCGTTTTTTTACCCTTTGGGGCAAACGGCTGAGCAACAGGGCTGCCACTATAAAAGCGTATATTTTGGGCTCAAGCTGATTGCCTTTGACCATCATCCAGTAATGAAAAATAACCAGCACACTTGCCAGATAAATCAGGCTGTGCAGTTTTTGCCAGCGCAGAGATCCCAGACGTTTGATCATAGCTTTGGTGGAGGTCATGGCCAGGGGCGTGAGCAGCGTCAGGGTAATCATTCCAACCGTTATAAATTGGCGCTTTAGGATATCATCCAAAATCTCCGGCCAATCAAAAAACTGGTCGAGCACCACATAACTGCTCACATGAAGAAAAGCGTAGAAAAAACAAAAAAGCCCGACCATGCGCCGAAGCTGCATCAGCCAGACCAGGCTTTTAATTCGCGACAAGGGGCGAACGGCCAGCGTGACCAGCAAAAACCGCATGGCCCAGTCACCCAGATGCCGGTTGGTATATTCGATCGGGTTGGCGGTGACCAGGCTAAGATCACCCATGATATATAACCACCAGCCGTAAAAGACCCAGGCCAGAGGCAACAGCATCAAAATGAATACCGTGGGCTTGATTATTTTACGGACGACACGGGGACTGAGTGACATGGCGAGACCCAAATCCCTAAAAATACCGGCTGAGGTCCATGCCCCGATAAAGCGATGCCACTTCTTCCTCATAGCCATTGAACATCAAGGTGTCCCGGCGGAAAAACTCTCCAATCCTGCGCTCAGTGCTCTGGCTCCAGCGCGGATGCTGGACCGACGGGTTAACATTGGAATAAAATCCATATTCCCGGGCATTGGACTCATTCCATGAGGTCCGCGGCATATCACTGACAAATCTGATGGCAATGATCGATTTGATTCCCTTGAAGCCATATTTCCACGGCACCACCAGGCGTAGCGGCGCACCGTTTTGATTTAACAATTCCTTGCCATAGAGCCCGACACTCATAAAAGCCAGGGGGTGCATGGCTTCATCCATTCGGAGGCCTTCCACGTAAGGCCAGTTCAATACCGGTCGTGACAGGCCCCACATTTCGTCGCGGTTGGCGTAGGTCTCGAACTGCACATATTTTGCCTCAGCCGTGGGGCCAAATTTTTGCAGCACTGACGCCAGCGGCACACCGAGCCAGGGGATGACCATGGACCAGGCCTCGACACAGCGATGCCGGTAAATACGCTCTTCCAGGCTGGAAAAATCGATCACGTCTTCAAGGGCAAACTGACCGCCATTTCCGCAATGACCTTCCACGGTAATGGACCAGGGATCGGTGGTCATTTCATGGGCATAATCCGCAGGGTCGGACTTGGCGGTGCCAAATTCGTAAAAATTATTATAGCTGGTCACCGCCTGAAAGGAGGTCTGGTCTTCTCCCGGGTCATATTCGGTTGTTTTATAGTCCAGATCGCGAACCGCCTTTGCCTTTGCGGTTAAACCAAGCGCCATCCCAGGAAACCCGGTGACAGCCACGCTCCCGGTGGCAGCGATTCCCATAGCCCTTAAAAACTGGCGGCGGTTTTTGTAATGCGCTTCAGAGGTGACTTCGTTCTCGGCCATCTGCCAGGCGTGCGGTTTCTTTATCAGCATGCTTTCACATTCCTTTTTGGTGAGTTGCACCCTAGCCGACCATATTGGTTTCGAATAGCCTCAAATCCAGGGAAAAAACCGGCTGATAACCTGATTGTTACCGGAGAGCAGCGGTGGCGGTCTGTATGCGGGAACAGGCTTTTTCCAGCACTTCCATCGAGGTGGCATAGGAAAGTCGCATATAAGGTGAGAGACCAAACGCACCCCCGTGAATAGCAGCCACGTCATGATCTTCAAGCAAATGGCTGACAAAATCCAAATCCGTCTCGATCATTTTGCCCTCTGGAGTGGATTTTCCCAGAATGTCCTCCAAATCAACATAAACATAAAATGCCCCTTCGGGCATCTCACAAGCGAGATTTTTTGCCTGATTGATCATGGAAACCACCAGATTACGCCGACCTTCAAATATCTTTGCCCGCTCGGCAATAAAATCCTGAGGGCCGGATAATGCCTCCACCGCTGCCCATTGAGAAATGGTGCAGGGGTTGGAGGTGGATTGAGACTGTATTTTTGCCATGGCTTTGATCAACGGCTCGGGCCCAGCGCCATAACCGATGCGCCATCCGGTCATGGCGTAAGCCTTGGCCACACCATTCATGGTGAGAGTGCGATCATAGAGCTCGGGAGCAGCGGCAGCAAAGGCCTCAAATTTGAAATCTTCATAGACAATATGCTCATAGATATCGTCTGACATCACATAGAGATCAGGATGGGAGAGAATAACCTCGGCCAGAGCCCGGATTTCATCGCCGCTATAAGCAGCGCCAGACGGATTTGAAGGGGAGTTGAAGATCAGCCATTTGCTGTTAGGGGTAATGGCGGCTTCGAGTTCCTCTGGCGTCATTTTGAAGCCATTTGCAGGAGAGGCGTCAATTAATTTTGGCGTGCCACCGGCCAGCGTGGTCATGTCCGGATAGCTGACCCAATAGGGTCTGGGGATCAGGACTTCATCACCCGGATTGAGCGTTGCCACAAGCGCGTTATAAATGGTGTGCTTGCCCCCGCAATTGATTGATATCTGGCTGGGACTGTATTCGAGCCCGTTCTCCCGGTGGAACTTTTCGGCCACCGCTTCCTTTAATTCAGGAATACCATCCACTTTGGTGTATTTTGTGCGTCCCTCGCGAATGGCTTTGTAAGCTGCCTCCTTGACATTGTCCGGGGTATCAAAATCAGGCTCCCCCGCCCCAAGCCCCAGAATATTGCGGCCCGCAGCCTTGAGTTCATTGATTTTCCCGGTTAGCGCCACCGTCGGTGATGGCTTTATCAGGGACAATCTATCCGCGATGAATGACATTCGGAACTCCTTTAGCTGAGCAAAACAGAGCAACACTATATGGACGCGAGGCCTGCGGGGCAAGGGGCTGGAAAGCGTCTAAATATGGTTAAATCTTGGACCGGAGCAAAGAGTTTGATTGCAGCACTTACCCGCAATCATGTTAGGGTAGTGGTTCGTTTCAGGAGGGAGAAAACATGTCAAATACTTTGAAAATTATTGTTGGTGCCGTTGTTCTGATCCCAATTATTCTGGTCATGATTATCGCCACAATGGGCGGGAAAATCGTAACGGAAGCAGTCAACCGCTATGGACCTGATCTTTTGGGTGTGGGCATAGAATTGGAGGATGTGTCTTTTTCGCTTCTCTCTGGTGAAATCCAGCTTCAGGGTTTAACCATCAGAAACCCGGAGGGCTATTCAAGCGATCATGCTCTCAAGCTGGATAATGTTCGGGTTGCACTGAAGCCCCTGTCAATTTTTTCAGACCAAATAGAAATTCTGGATATTGTGATAGAGGCTCCCGATGTTATTCTAGAGCTCGGCGAGGGTGGAAATAATTTGAGGGTTATCGAAGCAAACGCCCTGGCCGGAGCAGAACGGGCGGAAGAGAGTGTAACCGTTATAATAGATGATCTCTGGATCAGAAACGCTTCCTTCACTTTGGCCGGACTTCCGGCCGGTCTCTCAACGCCCGAGATCAAACTGCCCGATATCCATTTGGAAGATTTAGGAGCCGAGGGGGAAGGCGTGCCCTTAAGCGAAACTGTTGCGGTGATATTATCCACTGTGACCGCCACCGCCATGAATGCGGTGGGTAATGCCAATATTGAAGGCCTTGCCGGCGATATCATTCAGGGCGGGAGTGACCTAATGGAGGATGTTGGCTCTGCCATCAAAAAAGGTCTTGGCTCGCTGTTTGGTGGTGGCAAAGACGATGAAGGTGCTGAAGAAGAGGATGAAGGCGGCAATTAAGACCATCAAAAAATTATGAAAACCGACGCCACAGCACATGACTGGGTGCCCAAAAGGCCCGAACGCCCGGATAAATCCGAAGGCGGCATTGCTTTCAAGCTGGTCTCGGAGTTCACACCCTCTGGCGATCAGCCCCAGGCGATCGCCGAACTGCTCGCGCGCATCAAGGAAGGGGAGCGTGACCAGGTTCTGCTCGGAGTCACCGGCTCGGGCAAAACCTACACCATGGCCAAGATCATCGAAGCCACCCAGCGCCCGGCGCTCATACTGGCCCCCAACAAAACCCTGGCGGCCCAGCTTTATGGCGAGTTTAAAAATTTCTTCCCCGAAAATGCGGTCGAGTATTTTGTCTCCTATTATGACTATTACCAGCCCGAAGCCTATGTGCCCCGCACCGATACTTTTGTGGAAAAGGAAGCCTCGATCAATGCCCAGATAGACCGCATGCGCCACTCTGCAACGCGCGCGTTGCTGGAGCGCGATGACGTCATCATTGTGGCTTCTGTCTCCTGTATCTATGGCATTGGCTCGGTTGAAACCTATTCCCAGATGACTATGACCATTGAAAAAGGCCAGTCCCTTGACCATCGCGAGCTGTTGCGGCGCCTGGTGGCGCTCCAGTACAAGCGCAATGATCATGGCTTTGAGCGAGGAACCTTCAGGGTTCGCGGTGATGTTATCGAAATTTACCCGTCCCATTATGAAGACCGGGCCTGGCGGCTCTCCATGTTCGGCGACGAGATTGAGGACATATCAGAATTTGACCCGCTCACCGGCGAGCTGACGGCAGAGCTTGAGATGATCAAAATCTACCCCAACTCTCATTATGTGACTCCCCGACCAACGCTGGATCAAGCCGTCAAACACATCAAGGCGGAGCTGAAAACCCGGCTCAAGGAACTCAACGACCAGAACAAGCTGCTCGAAGCCCAGAGGCTGGAGCAACGTACCATCTTTGACCTCGAAATGATTCAGGCCACCGGAGCCTGTGCCGGTATCGAGAATTATTCGCGCTATCTGACCGGGCGCAATCCCGGGGAACCTCCACCCACGTTGTTTGAATATCTGCCTGACAATGCACTTCTGTTTGTGGACGAGTCTCATGTAACCATCCCGCAACTGGGCGGCATGTACCGGGGCGATTTCAAGCGCAAATCCACCTTGGCGGACTTTGGCTTCCGCCTGCCCTCATGCCTTGATAACCGGCCGCTCAAATTTGAAGAGTGGGATAAAATGCGACCCGAATCCATTTATCTCTCGGCCACGCCCGGCCCCTGGGAGCTGGAGCGAACTCAGGGTGTTTTTGTGGAACAGGTCATTCGCCCCACCGGGCTTATTGATCCGCCTTGCGAAATCAGGCCCGTCAGTATCCAGGTGGATGATCTGATGGCCGAATGCCGGGCCGAGGTGACACGTGGCAACCGGGTGCTGGTGACCACCCTCACCAAGCGCATGG